>CALEYY010000219.1 GCA_937928295.1 uncultured Moraxellaceae bacterium | reverse complement strand
TCTTCGGTGGCCACGGCTTCATCGCCGAACATGGCATGGAGCAGATCGCGCGTGATGCCCGTATCTCCACGCTGTACGAAGGCACCACCGGCATCCAGGGTCTCGACCTGCTCGGCCGCAAGGTGCTGCTATCGTCCAAGGGCAAAGCTGTGCGTGACTTCACGGCAGATATCGCCAAGTTCTGTCGCGACAATGTCGGCAGCAAGCAGATGCGTCCGTTTGTCTGGGAGCTGACCAAGATCGCCACGCAATGGAACTACCTGACCGTGCGCATCATGCTGCAGGCGCGCAAAGATCGTGACATCGTCGGCACCGCGCACAATGACTTCCTGATGTACTCCGGCTATGCCACGCTGGCCTTCTTCTGGGCCAAGATGGCTGCCGTTGCCTTCGAGAAGCTGGAGAAGGGTGGCAATGATGAGCCGGCGTTCTATCAGGCTAAGGTGCAAACAGCCGAGTTCTACTTCGAACGCCTGCTGCCGCGCGCCAAGGCTCACGCCGACAGCATGCTGAAGCCGACCAAGTCGATCATGCAGATGGCACCGGAACACTTCAGCTTCGGCTAAGCGTTTCGCGCTGCAAACAAGGCCCCTGTCGTTTACGACAGGGGCCTTTTGTTTTGTCCGCAACAACGCTGGCAATGCTAGGATCAAGCGTCAATCAGGAGTTCATCATGTTGCGCGAGATGTCATTGTGGGCACGCCTGCCGTTATTGCTGGGCCTCAGTGCGCTGATATACCTGACCTACTGCATCCTCAGCCCGTTCCTGATTCCGGTGGCCTGGGCCGCCATTCTGGCCTTTGTGACCTGGCCGTTGCGCACGCGCCTGCTGAGCTTGCTGGGCGGTCGCACCAACCTCACCGCAGCCTTGATGACGCTACTGCTGGCCACCACACTGATCGGCCCGCTGGCCTGGCTGCTGGTGGTGCTGCAAGGTGAGTTGCGCACCTTGTATGCCGTCGCTGCCGAGTTTCTGGCACGCGACACGCTGCCCATTCCGGCCTTCGTGCAATCGCATTTCCCCACCATATCCACCGAATTGTCACGCATGTGGAGTGTTGCGCACGATGACCCCGTGGCCATGCGCAACAGCCTGAAAGGCCTGCTCAATATCGGTTTCTCGCAATTCGGCCTGCTTGCCGGCGGCATCGGCCGCAACTTGGCAAAGTTCACCTTCACCTTGTTTGCGCTGTTCTTCTTCTTTCGCGATGGCCCGGCGGTCTTGCGCCAACTCCGTCAGGCACTCGCGCAAATGACGCCCAAGCGCGGCGAGCGCTACTTGGCCGCTGCGGGCAACATGACGAGGGCCGTTGTCTTCGGCATCGTGCTCACGGCCTTGGCGCAAGCCATCCTGGCAGGCATAGGGTATGCCGTTGCCGGAGCACCCAATCCGGTCTTTCTGACCATGATCACCTTCCTGATTGCTCTGGTCCCTTTTGGTACGCCGTTCGCGTGGGGCGGTGTCGCACTCTGGCTGGCCGCCAGTGGTCAGCCCATGGAGGCGCTGGGCTTGGTGGCTTGGGGCGTCTTTGTGGTGAGCTGGATCGACAACATCATCCGCCCGCTGGTTATCTCCAATGCCACGCACATCTCCTTCCTGCTGGTGATGTTTGGCGTGCTCGGCGGTCTGGCCAGCTTCGGCATGATCGGCCTGTTTGTAGGGCCGGTGATTCTGGCGGTGATGATTGCTATCTGGCAGGAGTGGCTGGCTCAGCCGGCTGCCACTCCTGGTTCCTGACGCTTAATGGCCGGCTGCTGAGAACCGGCCATTAAATCGCCGTGCTTACGCTTAGCAGCAAGCGCCAGCGCCGCTGGCCGCTGTGGCGCTATCGTAGGGAAGAGCTTTGCCACAACCCTCGAAAATGCCGTAGTGGCGACTGAAGTCGCCAATAAAGGTGAAGTGCTCGCGGAAGCGCGTGTCATGCAGCATGCGCCAAGTGTTACCGCAAACCGGAAAGACCTTGCCCGTTTCAATGTAGTGATGCTTGTCTAGCAGGAAGGCATTCGGCAGCTCCGGCACCGTGCCGTGATAAATCACCGCCTGCCCGTAATCCTCGCAATCCGACTCCAGCTCCGGCAACTTGAACAGACGATAAGTCGCCGAGTAGAACTTCACCGTGCCGCACTTGGCCTTCAACGCCGGATCCGTCACCTCGATCGGCAAATCCTCGACCAGTCGCGGATCGCCAAAACCATGCTTGCGCGCCAGGCTCAGGAAATCATTCCAGTACAAGGCGCCACTCAGGCATTCGCCATAAAGCAGGGGGTCAGCGACCATCTCGGCCGGCACACGGCGATCGGCGTAGATGTCAGAGAAGTACAGCTCGCCACCGGTTTTCAGCAGGCGATACGCCTCGCGCAACACGGCGTCCTTGTCCGGCGACAGGTTGATGACGCAGTTGGACACGATCACATCAAAGCGCTCGTCTTCTAGGCCCAAGTCATCCAGGCGCTCGATATAACCCTCCTTGAAACTGACATTGGCAAAGCCGAAACGCTCGGCATGCCAGTCCAGCGCGCCGATGGCCACATCGAGCTGCTCGCGCGTCATGTCCACGCCCAGCACATGCCCCTGCGGCCCGGCCATCTGCGCCAGCACATACACATCGCGGCCGGAACCGGAACCGAGGTCAAGGATCTGGCAACCTTGCAGCTTGGGCGGGCACACTAGGCCACAGCCGTAGTAGCGCATCATGACTTCGTCATGCACATTGCCCAGCAGCGGCTTCAGCCACGCCGGCATCGCCGAGGCATCGCAACAGGCTGAAGTCTTCAGATCCGCCGTACTCTGCAATTGCTTGCCGTAATAATCCTGCACGATGTCATACATGGTCAGTCTTCCTTCCTTTCAAATTTCAAGGGGTTGTGCATTGTTCGGCCTTGGCCACAAAGCGCGGCTCCTGGTACCAGGCCTCGGCGTCACCGTGGGTGTTGTCGGTATCGGTGG
Organism: uncultured Moraxellaceae bacterium; assembly: GCA_937928295.1. GTDB lineage: Bacteria > Pseudomonadota > Gammaproteobacteria > Pseudomonadales > Moraxellaceae > Perlucidibaca. The sequence continues at coordinate 9,936 of CALEYY010000219.1, read as the reverse complement.
CGATGGCCAGGCCGGTCACATCCGGTGCCGTGCCGCCAAATGCCGCCAGATAATCCTGCTTCAGATCGCGCGCCTCGCTGAGCCATTGGCCCGCCTTGGCATTGCCGCTTTCCACCACCAGCATGCGAGTGCGGTCGGTGTAGGCATTGGCGCGCAAGGTGCCGATGGGCTGTTTGTTATCCCAAACATAATTCAGGGCAGCGGTGGGGATGTCGGCCTCGTAAAGCGATTTCGCTAACTTGATCTTGAGCCGATCGGAAAAGCCGAGTTGCGCCACCGGCACATCGTAGAAAACATAGATGCGCGCGGCGTAATCGTCGCCGGCTTTGGTCAGCAGATCGGCCTTGGCCACGCTGGCCTTCACCTTCCAGCGCCAACACAAGATCGGGGTTTTATCGAGATCAATCCGCTGCTTGCGGATGACGCCGGCCATGCTGTTGCTGGCCTGTGCGTGAAGCACGGCCGGCTCCGGCATACTGAATTTCGTTGCCAACACCTTCTCGTTGATGCGAAACAGCTTCCAGCCATCCGGCAAGCCGTCGGGGCCGGCCTTGAAGGCGGCCTGACTTGATGCGCCGAATAACAGCGCCGCTAGCGTTACCGCGCTCAAAAGGTATGGCTTCATGGTGCGCTCTCCGCGACGGGCCTGGGCCAGTGGCTGGGTAAATGAACTAGATCGGCGGCCGTATCGATATCGGCCAAGGGCTCACCTGACCAAACTCGCCAGCCTAGCGCGGCCATGCGCCGCAGGGTTTCTGGCATGACCTCGCTGGTACTCCAGGGCATATCCTTGAACAGTCCTTCCGATATTTTCCGCAAGCCGATCAGGGTATAGCCGCCATCCAGCGCCGGGTAAAACACGGCGTCATGACTCGCCAGCTCACGCGCCGCCTCCTGCAGATGCTGCACCGTCAAACCGGGGCAATCGCTGCCGATAACCAGCACGGCGTCGTTCGCCTGCAGCGCTTGTGTGATCGCAGCACTCAGCCGCTGGCCCAGATCGCCCTCAGCCTGCGCCGTCAACGCCAGGCCGGCCTGCTCAGCCAGCTCAAGCAGCAGTGGATGCTCAGGCGGTGCACCGCACAGCGTCGCCGCCAAGCCGCTATCGCGCGCGGTGGCCAGCGTGTGCACCAGCAGCCGATGCGCCAACGCCGCTGCCGCCTCGCCACCAACGGTCTGCGCCAGACGCGTTTTCGCCAGCCCCGGCAAAGGCGCTTTGGCGAGAACCACCACGGCCACTTTCAGCGCACTCGTCATCGATAGCTCCGCGCAAGCACCGCCGGCGACACACCACGCCAGTACCGATAGCGCAACATCCACATCAGCCAGATCGTCCGCCACACGCCATAGCGCTCCCAGCGCCGACCCGAGGTGCTGACGCGCAGGCGCAGGCAGCAAGGCGGGCAGACGGCTTTCGCACGACGACTGATCTCCACATCCTCCATCAACGGCTGCTGCGGAAACCGGCCGATGCGATAAAACAATTCACGGGTGAAAAATAGCGCCTGATCGCCCGTGGCAATCCCGCTGAGACGCGAACGCTGGTTGATGAACCAGGCGATCACCGGCAGCATCAAGGCATGCCCGGTGATGCGCACATCAAACCGGCCCCAGGCCAGCGCATCCTTATCTGTAGCAGCCTGCACAGCAGCAATCGCACCAGCAGGCAGTCGCGTATCGGCATGCAGAAACAGCAGCGCGCGACCACGGGCATGAGCGGCACCCGCATTGAGTTGTCGGGCGCGGCCACGATCACTGCTCAGCACCAGATCGGCCAATGGCACGGCCAAGTCAGCCGTACCATCGCTGCTGCCACCATCCACCACAATGATTTCCACGCCTTGCTCACGCAGCGCCTGTAACTCACCCAAGGTCTGCCGGATCTGCTCGCTTTCGTTCAAGGCGGGCACAATCACGCTAAGCCACGGCAGCTCGCTCGCGGTCACTTCAGCCACCCCGCTGCCAGCGGTGATAGCGCTCCGACCAGCGCAACGCCATCTCCGGCGCATGAGCCTTCTGCCAAACGCCGGCTACATACTTGGCCGCCTCCGACCAAGTCGGGTAGGGATGAATCGTGCCGAGAATCTTCTTCAGGCCCAGACCATGCTTCATCGCCAGCGTGAACTCGGCCAGCATCTCGCCAGCATGCGACGCCACAATCGTCACCCCGAGAATCTTGTCCTTGCCGGGCACGGTCAGCACCTCAACAAAACCCTCGCGCTCATCGGCCGTAATGGCGCGATCCAACTCTTCCAACTCAAAGCGCGACACCTCGAAGCTGATGCCTTGCTGCCGCGCCTCTTGCTGACTCAGGCCAACCCGCGCCACCTCGGGGTGCGTGAAGGTGACCGCCGGAATCACCCGGTAGTCCGCCTTGAAGCGCCTAAAGGCACCAAACAGCCCGTTGACCGCGGCATACCAGGCCTGGTGCGCCGCCACATGCGTAAACTGGTAGGGGCCGGTCACATCGCCACAGGCATAAATATTCGGATAGCGCGTTTGCAGGTAGTCGTTGACCTCGACCGTGCCCTGTCGCGTGATGGCGATGCCCAACTCCTCCAGGCCATAGCCGGTAGTGCGTGCCGTGCGCCCGACGGCCAGTAGCAACACATCAAACGACAGCGCCTCGCTCTCGCCACCATGCTGCACCCACACGCGCTGCTGGTCGCCATCGCGCTCGGCCGTCATCGCCTGAGCGCCCGTCAGCACACGCACGCCAGATCCCGTCAACGCCTTCAGCACGGCCTCGCCAACCGCCTCATCCTCTTTCGGCAGCAAGCGCTTATTGCGCCCCACCAGCGTCACGCGGATACCCAGTTCCGACATAGCCTGCGCCAGCTCACAGGCAATTGGCCCGCCACCCAGCACGACCATCTCACGCGGACTGCCACGCAACGACCACAGCGTATCCGAGGTCACATGAACCACTTGATCCAGCCCCGGCAAATCCGGGATTGTCGGGGCCGCGCCTGCCGCAATCACAATATTGCGCGTGCTCAGCGTCTGACCATTGACCTCCACTGTCCATGGCGATGTGATCTTGGCGTGCCCTTTCAGCACCTCAACACCCAGACCGGTGTAACGCTCCACGGAATCGTGCGGAGCAACCTCGGCAATCACGCGCTGCACACGCTCCATGACCTCAGAGAAATCAATCTCCGCATGCGCCGACGCCAGCCCCAGCGTTTGCGCCAGACGCGTATCGCGCATTAAGGCCGCTGTTCGAATCAGCGCCTTGGACGGAACGCAGCCATAATTCAGGCAGTCGCCACCCATCTCGTGTGCCTCAATCAGCGTCACCTTGGCCTTGGTCGCCGCGCCAATATAGGTGGATACCAAACCGCCGGCACCAGCACCAATGGCAATCAAATTGCGATCAAAACGCTTCGGCTTCGGCCAGCGCGTGTAGAGCTGATGGTTATCCCAGCGCGTAACTAGCCATTGGCCGATAAACGGAAACAGCGCCAGCAAGGCAATCGAGGCGATGACTTCGACATTCAGCGCTTTCGACAAGCTATCAATCGTGGCCAGCTGAGTGCCTGCGTTCACATAGAGCAAAGTGCCCGGCAACATGCCGAGCTGGCTGACCCAGTAGAAACGCATCGTCGGCATGCGCGTCAGACCCATGACCAGATTGATCAGCATGAACGGAAACAACGGAACCAATCTCAGGGTAAAGAGGAAGCGCGCGCCACTTTTCTCAATGCCCTGATGAATCGGCTTCAGGCGTGTACCAAAGTGCTTTTCGACCCAATCCGCCATCACATGACGGGCCGCCAGAAACGCCAGCGTCGCTCCCAGACTGGAAGCAAACGACACCAACAGCGTGCCGACACCCACACCAAACAATGCACCCGCCGCCAGCGTCATCACCGCCGCACCCGGCAAAGATAGCGCGGTGACCGCTACATAAGCCGCAAAGAAGCCCGCCAACACAGCCTCCGGCCTGGCCGAATACAAACCTAATAAATCCGTCCGCGATGCCTGCAGATGCGCAAGCGTCAATTGATGATGCAGCCCCAGCCCGAAAAACACGCCGATGCCACTGAGCAGTAATAGAAGAATCAAAAGTTTGGAGCGCGTCATTTTTTATTCCTTATGGCGAATGACCGTGGTCACGCCTCTAACGCGCCACCACAGCTGCTGCCCTGGCCTGCCGTGCAGCCATAGCAATGTTCGGCAACCCAGATGGGCTCCTGAACAAAATCCTGCGTCAGCAAATCACTCAGATGAGGCCGGTCGCCCGAGCCTTGCACGGGCATGTCTTTGCCCAGCTGCTGATTGAAATCACAGTCGTACAAGTATCCCAGATAATCCACGCTGACCATGCTTTTGCACATAACCGTCTTCAAATTGGCCGCGGCAAAGTTGTGCTTCAGCAATTTCAGGTAGCCATCAAATTGGCCCTTGGAAATCAGCATGCTGCCAAAGCGCTGAATCGGCATATTGGTGATGGTGAAAAGCTCGTTAAAGACAATACCGAACTGATCAAACAGCTCGCGCTTGTAATCCGCCTCCAGCTTTTTCTGATCGGGCGGCAATGACGGGCCCTGAGGGTTGAAGACCAGACTCAGGCTCAGCGAGCTGCCAGCCTGCCCATAACCCAGCTTGTTCAATATCTGCAGCGCTTCGATGCTTAGCTCAAACACACCCTTGCCGCGCTGCTTATCTACATTCTCGGCCGAGTAGCAGGGCAGGGACGCCACAACATCCACGCCTTGCGACGCCAGAAACTCCGCCAGACCCTCGTAGCCTGGCTCAAACAGAATCGTCAGATTGCAGCGATCAATCACGCGCACACCGAGCTCACGAGCAGCAACCACCAGGCGGCGAAACGCTGGATTCATTTCCGGCGCACCACCCGTGAGGTCCAGCACCTCGATTTTGCGTGCTTTCATCACAGCAATCGCCAGATCAATCAGCTCGTCACTCATCAGCTCTTTGCGGGTAGGTCCGGCATTGACATGGCAATGCACACAAGACTGATTACACAGATAGCCCAGATTCATCTGCAGGGTAGTCAATGCCTGACGACGGATCGCCGGAAAGTCTGTGGCTTCAAGCAAGGCGAGGGTGGGCAGCATATCGGCAAAGTCCTGAATAGGTATTTCTTAGACTCGGCATCTTGCGCCCTGTTACAGACGAGGACAAATAATTAAGACAGGCTTCAATTTAAGGCAGGCTTCGCGCTTCATCCGACAACGCCACAATGTCGGCAATACGCTTTTGCGTTTTGACTCGCTGGAATTGAATCACTGCTTCTGGATATACCGATGTCGTCATCGCCAGCCATTGCTTATAGCGACCCACTAGGCCATTTTCCGTGCCCGCCATTTTTTGCAGGAAATGCAGCTGCCAGCGATGTATTTCCGACCAAGGTAGCACCATCTGGCCAGCATGCTTCAGGCGCACCACCAAATCAGGCTCACAAACCGCCGCACGCCCCACCATGAAGTCAGTACAGCCCGTGACTTCACGACACGCCAGCAGACTGTCGCGTGAACCAATATCGCCATTGGCAACAACTCGCCAGTGCGGGAAATGCCGGTTGACGCGGCCTACGGCAGCCCAATCCACCGGCGGCCTGTAGCCCTGCGACTTGGTTCGAGCATGGATCGTCAGCCAATCAGCACCGGCTTCGTGAATGGCATGCGCGTTGTCCATAAGCTCTGCCGTTGAATCTATGCCCAGCCGCATTTTTGCGCTAACCGGCACTCCAGCCGGCACATGCTCACGCACACAACGCACAATGTCATGGAGCGTCTGGCTGCTGGCCAGCAAGGTTGCGCCGCCGCCGTGGCGATTCACGGTCTTTGCCGGACAGCCGAAGTTCAAGTCGATGGCAGGTGCGCCCAAGGCAGCGGCACGACGCGCATTCAACGCCAACATGTGAGGATCGCTGCCGAGCAGCTGAAAATGAACCGGCGTGCCATTGCTGGTACGACCCTGATTCAACAGCTCCGGACAGTGCCTGTAGAAAACACTGTCCGGCATCAGGCGGTCGGTGATGCGAAGAAACTCCGTCACACACCAATCGTAGGGGCTGAGTTGCGTCAGAACATGACGCATGGTGAAGTCGGTGAGCCCTTCCATGGGCGCCAGAACGATCCGCAAGGGATCTATACGCGGGGCATCTGCCGCTGAAGCTGCCATGTTTGCAACCGCTTCAGCGGCGTGTTTCACGTGAAACAATCCTGTGCGTACTTAGATATCCAGATTCGACACCAGCAGCGCATTCTTCTCGATGAACTCACGCCGAGGCTCAACGGCATCGCCCATTAGTGTCGTGAACATCTGATCCGCGCCAATCGCATCATCAATGGTGACACGCAACATACGACGCGACTCCGGATCCATCGTGGTTTCCCACAGCTGATCCGGGTTCATCTCGCCCAGACCCTTGTAGCGCTGGATGCCCAAGCCACGACGCGATTCCTGCATCAACCACTCGAAGGCCTGCTTGAAAGTATCAACCTTCATCTCGCGCTCGCCGCGTTTGATCTGGGCACCCGGCTCAATCAAGCCATCCAGCGCACGCGCCAAGGCATCAATCTGACGATATTCGGATGAGCTGAAGAAGTCATAGCTCAGCGGATAGCTGTACGGCACACCATGCGCCATTAGCTCAATCTGAGGATAGAAGCGCTGATGCTCGGGATCATCGACTGTTTGCACCAAGAATCGCTGGCTAGGATCTGCTGCCAGCATCAGTGCAGCCTGCAACTTCTCGGCCCAGGCAGACACCATTGAAGCATCCGAAAGCGCCACCGGCGACAAGGTTGGCAGCTTGAGCATTTGCTCAAGCAACAGGTTAGGATAGCGGCGCTGCAAGCGGCCCTGCAACACACAGAACTCGCGATACTGGTTGATCAGCGCTTCCAGCGCCAAGCCCGACACGGCCGGAGCCTCTGGATTAACGCGCAGCTCTGCGTTGTCCAGCGCGACTGAGGTGAGATAGACCTCCATAGCGTCATCATCTTTCAGGTATTGCTCCTGCTTGCCTTTCTTCACCTTGTACAACGGTGGCTGTGCAATATAGATGTAGCCGCGATCAATGATCTCGGGCATCTGACGGAAGAAGAAAGTCAGCAGCAGCGTGCGAATATGCGAACCGTCCACATCAGCGTCGGTCATGATGATGACCTTATGATAGCGCAGCTTGTCTGGGTTGTATTCATCACGGCCGATGCCGCAGCCCAGCGCCGTGATCAGCGTGCCCACTTCCTGCGACGACAACATTTTGTCAAAGCGCGCTTTTTCCACATTTAGAATTTTACCCTTGAGCGGAAGAATCGCCTGCATCTTGCGATTGCGACCCTGCTTTGCCGAGCCACCGGCAGAGTCACCTTCCACCAAATACAGTTCAGACAGGGCAGGGTCCTTCTCCTGGCAGTCAGCCAACTTGCCTGGCAAGCCGGCAATATCCAGCGCACCCTTGCGACGCGTCATCTCACGCGCCTTGCGAGCGGCTTCACGAGCACGCGCCGCATCAAGAATTTTGCCGACGATAATCTTGCCCGCCGACGGATTCTCCAATAGGAACTCTTCAAATTTCTCGTTCATCACCGATGCCACTGCCGTGCTGACTTCAGACGACACCAGCTTGTCTTTGGTCTGGCTGGAGAACTTCGGATCCGGCACTTTCACTGACACAATCGCTGTCAGCCCTTCGCGCATGTCTTCACCCACGGTGACGACTTTTTCCTTCTTCAGCAGACCTTCTTTTTCCACATAATTGTTCAGCGTACGCGTCAGCGCAGTTCTGAAGCCCTGAAGGTGAGTACCGCCATCACGCTGAGGAATGTTGTTGGTGAAGCAGTACACCGCTTCCTGATAACTGTCATTCCACTGCAAGGCCACTTCAACGCCAATGCCGTTAGGGCCGTCAGACTGCGGCACAATGAAATGAAACACATTGTTGATCGGCGACTTGTTGGTGTTCAGATAGCTGACAAACGCCGCCAGACCACCCTCATATTCAAAAACTTCTTCCTGAACACTGCGCTCATCCTTCAAAACAATGCGGACGCCAGAGTTCAGGAACGACAGCTCGCGCAGGCGCTTAGCCAGAATGTCATAGCTGTACTTGATGTTTGTGAAGGTTTCTTCGCTGGGGAAGAAACGAACTTCCGTACCGCGCGCCTGCGTTGTTCCCACTTCACGCAGTGGAAACTCCGGCACGCCGTGGCGATACACCTGCTCATAAACCTGACCATTGCGACGCACCGTCAAACGCAGCTCTTTGGAGAGCGCATTAACCACCGACACGCCTACGCCGTGCAGGCCGCCAGAAACCTTGTAGCTATTTTCGTCAAACTTGCCGCCGGCATGCAGCACGGTCATGATGACTTCTGCCGCTGAAACACCTTCTTCCTCGTGGATATCCACAGGAATGCCGCGACCGTTATCGGTCACCGTAATCGATTCGTCCGCATGAATGATGACATTCACTTCGGTGCAGTGGCCCGCCAGAGCTTCATCAATCGCGTTATCCACGACCTCGAAAACCATGTGATGCAGGCCCGTGCCATCATCGGTATCGCCGATATACATGCCAGGGCGCTTACGCACGGCATCCAGACCGCGTAACACCTTAATACTGGATGAGTCGTAAGTAGATTGATCAGTCATCACATTGCTCCTGGCACATCATGTCGATTCGGGGACAACACAGCCCTGTTCCACGTGAAACACTTTCACAGATTGCTCTGGCCACAGGCCAAGCAACTGCGTCCTTTCGATACTGGTAAAAAAAGCCTGCACCGACATTTGTTCAGCCCAGCTGCAGACTTTGGATCGAGCCTCCATATCAAGCTCGGAAGCCAGATCATCAAATAGCAATACCGGGCTCAAGCCCAATGTCTGCTTTAGCCAATCACTCAAAGACAACTTTACTGAACAGGCAGCCAGCTTTAACTGCCCTCGGGAAAGTCGCTCTTCGGCAGCGATGCCATGCGATCTTATTTTCAAATCTGCGCGCTGTGGCCCAAAAAGAGTAAATCCACGCTCGCGATCCTTGCCGCGAGACTCCGCCAACAAGGACTGATAATCCTGCGTGACATCCCAACCAGGGTAGTAGTCAACGCTCAATTCCGAATGCGGCAAAACTGATGCCAGTGACACTCGCAACTCAGGCAGCCAACGCAGCATCAACTGCTCACGAAATGCATGCAAAGCCAAGGCCGCAAGCGCCAGCTCTTGCTCCCATACACTCAATTCAGCTATCGAAATTTTAGCAGATTTCAGCAAGGAATTCCGCTGCTTCAGTGCACGCCGAGCGCGCTGCCAGACTTCCAAAAAGTCTGGTTCCACGTGAAACACACCCCAGTCAATCAATTGCCGACGGGGCAGCGAAGGCCCCGAAACCAGCTCCAGTGTTTCCGGATCAAAAAGTTGCAGAGGAAGATGATGCGCCAATGAAGACAAGGTCGGCGCCGTCATGCCATTGATTCGCGCATCCGTGGTTCCCGTCAGCTGCTTTGAAACGCCCAAGCGTGAGCCGGAGGAGGTCTCACCAAAGACGGTAGCCAGGCTCTCATCTTCTTTTACAAGACGCCTGCCGCGCTGCGTACGAAAAGATCGGCCCAACCCCAAAACAAAAATCGCCTCAAGCAGAGACGATTTTCCAGAGCCATTCGCGCCATGAATCAGATTGATCTGTGAGCCCGGCTTGATTGTAACTTGCGACAAGTTCCGAAATTGCGCAATTTCAAGTTTGACCAGGCTCACAGCGAAAGCGGCATGTCGTTACAAACGCATCGGCATAACAAGATCTTCAAGAGGATCATCGATACCTTTTAATTGCTCATCAGCCCAGAGCTCCCAATCATGGAACGCCTCGATATAGGCAGCGGCAATCAGTGCCTCTTTATTATCGAAATGCTTATAGATGGTGCTCACCGAAATCTCGGCAGCCTCAGCAAACTGATCGATGCT
>CALEYY010000218.1 GCA_937928295.1 uncultured Moraxellaceae bacterium | reverse complement strand
AAGTGCGTCGTCGCACCACGCTGATCGGCGCACTGCTGACCAAGTTTGGTGAAGTCGACGGCATGATCTGCGGCACTTTCGCCAACTACGATCTGCATCTGCGCTACATCGATCGCATCATCGGCCTGCAGGACAACTGTCGTGGTTATGCCGCCATGAATGTGATCATGCTGCAGGATCGCACGCTGTTCATCGCCGACACTTATGTGAACCCGGACCCGACCGCACAGGAACTGGCCGACATCACGCTGAAGGCCGCCGAGGCCGTACGCAACTTCGGTCTGACGCCGAAGGTCGCCCTGCTCTCGCACTCCAACTTCGGCAACGAGAACACGCCGAGCGCGCGCAAGATGCGTGACACCTTCCAGCTCCTGCAAGACATGGCGCCGGATCTGGAAGTGGATGGCGAAATGCACGGCGATGCCGCGCTCGACGAAAGCATCCGCTTGAACCTGTTCCCGAACTCGCGCCTGAAGGGCTCGGCGAACCTGCTGATCATGCCGAATGTGGATGCCGCCAACATCGCCTTCAACCTGCTGAAGACGGCCTGTGGCGATGGCGTCACCATCGGCCCGATCCTGCTCGGTGCCGACAAGCCGGTACACATTCTGACGCCAAGCGCGACCGTGCGCCGCATCGTCAACATGACGGCATTGACGGTGGCCGAGGCCATCAGTCGACGCTAAGCACCGCTCGTGACCGGCAAGCCTGCACTGGTGTAGGCTTGCCGGCATGATCATGTCCCGCCTTATTCGTTTCAGCCTAGTCTGCTGCCTGACGCTGCTCAGCCTGACAGCGCATGCCATTACGGCCCCGACATTCGTCGTGGAGACCGCCATCAACCGTCTTGAAATTGCACCGTGGCTAGACAAGCTGCCATCCCGGCTCTCGACACTGAACTCGTCACAGCTGCTGGCACAAGCCGATAACTTGCCTTGGCAAGCGCTTGATCAGCCTGTGTTAGCTCAAGGCCATCTCGCAAATGGTATATGGCTACGCCTAAAAACTCGCAATGATGGCCTGGAGCAACGGCGTATCATTGAGTTCAGTCGTGCCAATCTGAGTCATATCGAAGTCATGACCCGTCAGAGTAATGGCTCTTGGCTGATCCGACATGCCGGCTCGGCCGAGTTATCACCACGCGGTGATACCACGGGGCTCGGCTACAGCTTCAATCTGAGCATCCCAGAGGGAAGCTCCATGACTTATGTACGCCTGCAATCCACATACCCCTTGGCCACACCCATACACCTTAGTAGTGAAAATGGTCTGTTTAAGGCACTCCAGAACAGTGCTGGACTTTTCGGGGCTGGCCTAGGCCTGCTCGGTGGTATGGCCCTTGGCATGGCAGGCCTGCGCAGTGCCCGACTCAGCCTCTCCGTACGCTGGGCATTCGGCTTCGTCATTATCATGGCTATTGTGCAGGCCATGGTTGATCGTGGCGTCTTGGGCTACTGGTGGCTGGATGTGCCCAGCTCGCTGCACAGTTTCATTCAGCTCAGCTGCTGTATGCTCAGCATTGCTCATATCCTGCTGTGTCGACAATTCCTTGCACAGCAACAAGCTCTCACGACCAACGTGCAACAGCTATTGCAAGCGGTCATCCTACTCAACCTACTCTGGATGCTAACCGCTGTCACTTGGCTGCAAAACCAATGGCTCCCTGCCGCCGATGCACTGCGCTGGCTGAGCTATGCCGCTATCATTGCAGCGCTCTGGCAGCCTGCACAGCGAAGTATCACGGGTGCCAAACTGTATCGTGGCATCATCGCCATCGGACTTGCTAGTCAACTACTAAGCGATGCAACCTTGCGTGGATTCCTTCCTTTTGTGGCAGAGCCCTATCAAATTCTGATGCTTTGGCATTTGCTTGCGATACCAACATTGCTGCATGTGCTTGAGAAGAGTGCAATATCGCATACGCCCAAAGCGATACTGACAGGAGCAAGCAGCAAACCAAGATCACAAGATCCGTCTCCAGTAATATCGATAGCTACACCATCAAGACCACTCTCCACGATTACTCGCATATTGGTGGTAGAAGATAATCCGTGGGTTCAGCAAGTGCTCGCAGGTCTTTTGCTCAAACTGAACTGTCAGACCCGTCTGGCCGGCGATGGCCAAGAGGCGCTCCAACTACTGGGGGGCGAGGTATTTGATCTAGTGCTGATGGATTGTGATCTGCCAAAGCTGGATGGGTTTTCCACGACTCAGCTTTGGCGAGCGCAAACACTGCGCGCCGCCAGTGCCAGTGCACCACAGGTACCCATCATCGCCATCACGGCACATATTTCAGCGTCACACCGAATGCAGGCACACGAAGCCGGCATGGACGACTTTCTGCCAAAGCCCATCGACATGCGCGCACTGCACGATGTGCTGACACGCTGGCTGCCGAACTACTCGGCAAAAACCTAGGCCAGCGCGGCCGGCCCTAGGCCCAGCGCAGGAATGTCGCCGGCCAGTGTCATCAGCAAGTTGGAGTCACTGCGCCATTCCTGCAGCGGCGTCTGGCTGCCGCGCTCGAAAAGTCGCACATGCAAGGCCGCATAGGTGGTCAGTCGCAACAAATGGCGCAAGCCTTCCGGTGTACTGTCTACCAGACCTTGCCAAGGAGTAATGCGCGGATTGCCGCCATCAACAACCAACTCCAGACGATACTTGGCATTGGTCAGCGTCGCCATCCAGCGATAAGCATCTAGGCGCGATGGCGTGACCGTGCCTGCCGGCCACCAGCGGTCGAAATGATAGGTTTCATCCGCCACACGCAGCACGCCAACTGCGCCATTCAGGCGTTCGCTCAGCGCGCCGGCCCGCCCGGCAAACTGCCCGATGGCCGTGAGCTGAACGCGCGGATCCCCACCCAGGCTTGGCGCAGACAACAGCGCCAAGCCTATCGGAGCCACACGCCCCCAGAACTGGATGCGCGCACCCACAAAAAGACCGCTCAGCGGCATGCCCGCCACCTGAACATCCCCCAGCCATTGCGTAGGCTGACAGCGCAAGCCACCCGAGGGCCAGGTCAGCGTTTCTGGCGGAACCGGGCTGCTGGCGCGCAACTGCCATTGAGCACTGCCGGCGGGCGTGAACAAGCGCCCGCGCAAATACTCGTCTTCGCTGCTGACAAAGCTGCCGGATGCGCTGTTGTACTGCTCGAACGGCCAATGTGCGGGCAGCGCCAGGCGCGAAAACTGCGTATCGGTGTCTTGCAATAATTCGCTTTGGCCCACTTCGGCCTGGCTGCCCCACAGCGTGACCCGCCGCGACAAGGCGTCTTGCCAGGGGCGTGACTGTACCTGCCGACGCAGCCAGAAGGCTTGCCGGGTTCTGCTGTCGATGCCGAATTCAATGCACTGATCGAAACCGCCGGTCAGCGCCGGCAGTTGTTGGCGAAACGCACTCGTCATGGTGTTAACGACATCCCCGCATCAGGCTCAACAAATGCTGTAGAAAATACGGCAGACCGCTGCAGCGCAGAAGACGGTGCCTGACCGCCCCATAACACTTCAAAACGCAGCGCCAATGAAGGCCGGGTATCCTCGCCGCCGACATGGCTTCGGGTCAAGCGCGGCTCCACTTCAATGAAGAACCAGTCGCGAGCCACCCGCTGACGCCAGCGCCACCACAGAGAGTCTGTGCGCGGACGCCAACTCGGCTGCGTCATGCCCTCCTGACCAATACCGTAAGACATGGTCTGCGTGGCCGAAATCTCTTCGGCGATCAAGCCGCCGCGACTCCAGTGCACGCCGTCGGCCGATTGTTCCTGCTGATAGTCGAGCTGATGGTAAAGCACGCCGACGCGCTTCTCGCCAAAGGCATGTGCAAGCTCCAGACTTTCGATGGCACGCCAGCTGTCCTGCAAGCCGTAGCGCAGGCTGTGAAAGGCTCTGAATTCGTCGCGCTCGCTCAGCGGTACAGACTGGCGCAAGCGAGCGCGCACAAAAAGATCGGTGGCGCTATGCAGCCCTACATCGGTATCAACATGCAAGCGCTTGAGGCTGAACACGGCCCAACGCAGAGCCAAAGCTGCCTCATTGATGGCCGGGACGCCATCAATACGCCGAGCCTGACCAGACTCATCCTCAAAAACCAGCGACAAGCGACGCGCCAGTTGCGGCAGCGCCACACTGGCGCGCAGACGCAAGGCGGGGGTGAGATGGCCATCCGAATCAAGCACCCACTCATTGATCAGGCGCACTCGAGCCTGTGCCAGCGCGGCCTCGGGCGTGAGCTCAGTAACGGCATCGGTGGGTTGCGGGCTCGGCGGTTGGCTGAACCAGTCATCCAGCCAGCGCACCGTGGACTGGGCGTGCTGATCGACCAAGCAATGCGGGTAGTCGGCCCAGCCCAGAAAGTCGCCCTGGCCGTCATAGCGCATGCACGATGCTGCCATCGCCGGGCTACCCAGCATCGCAAGCATCAGCAGCGACAGTCCGCGTTTCATGAAGCCTTGCATGATGTCCTCCTGGATCATCTGGCTTGACTTCAGGCTGGCACTTTACACACGCGGCGTCGAGTAGCTGGGACAATTTTCTACGCAGTCACAACACGGGTGTAACGCATCAATGCAGCAGGGCGGGCTTGCCATCTCCCAGCGCCATGAACTCGATACGGTCGTCGTCGAACAGATTCATGTCGGGCGCAAGAATGCGGATGTAGCGATCGAAATACAGCATTTGTTTAAGCAGCAGCGCAAACGCACGCGGGAAGCGAATGCCGTGGCGCTCGCCCACCGCCACCACTTCCAGCATGAGCTTGTTGATCTCGTTATCGTTGGCCAGGGCATTCATGACTTGCTCGGGATCTACCTGCGTGGCCGCGCCGTAGATGGCTTCGAGGTCGCGCGCGAGCTTGTCTTGATCGACCTTGCGCTTGGTCATGCCGATGACGGCCATGCTCTCGGCCATGGTCTTGAAATCGCCACTGCTCAGCGACTCGATGAAGCCCATAGTGGCCGACCAAGTCTCCGGCGCAATACGCCCGACGATGCCGAAGTCGATGAAGCCGAGACGGCCATCGGTGAGCACCATGAGATTGCCGGCGTGCAGGTCGGCATGGAAGCTTTCGCACAGCATGAGGCTGGAGAACCAGGTGTTGAGCGCGGCAACCAGCGTGCCGGCGGGATCTTTGGTGTACTTGCGAATGGTCTCAAGATCAGTGAGCGGCACACCGTAGAAACGCTCCATGGTCAGCACGCGCAGGCTGGAAGCGTCCGGGTAGATGCGCGGTGCCGTGGCCTGGGTGTTGCCGGTCTTTTCCAGGAAGGCGCGGAACTGCTCGACATTGCGCGCTTCCTTGTAGAAATCGACCTCCTCCATCATGCAGGCCTGAATTTCGCTGACGATGCCCGACAGCGACGCGAACTTCAGCTTCGGCAGCACACGCTCCATTAGAACGGCAGCCACATAAAGAAAGTTCAGGTCGGTGAGCAGCACATTCTCCACGCCCGGCTTCTGGATCTTGATCACCACCGAGTCGCCATTGAGCAGCTTAGCCGCATGCACTTGCGCCACCGAGGCCGAGGCCAGCGGAATCTCGTCGATCTCGGCAAAGATTTCGCTGAGCGGGCGCTTCAGCTCACTCTCCAGCACCTGCTTCATGATGCTGAACGGCAGCGGCTCGGTCTTGTCCAGGCAATGCTGGAACTCGGTGACATATTCGGCGGGGAAAATGGAGGGCGAGCTGGCCACGAACTGGCCGAGCTTGACGTAGGTCGCGCCGAGACGCTCGAAGGTCAGACGCAGCAGGCGCGGCAAGGGCGGACGCTCGCCGGCAGCCCAGGCGATGCCCGTGGCCGCCAGCACCGTGGTGGTCTGGCTGATGCGAAACAAGCCTTTCAGGGCGTTGCCCCAGTTCGCGTAATGATTCATGCCTTGCCTACTCTCTCTATGCTGCAAACCGGACAAGCCGGATCTTTTGGCGTGCGCACACGCCGTACTTCGTTGACCATGCCATCCCACAACAAGAGCTGGCCGCAGAGGGTTTGCCCCGTGCCGGTCAGCACCTTCAATACTTCCTGCGCCTGCCAGCTGCCCATGACCGCCACGGTGGTGGCCATCACGCCATTGTCGCTGCAGGTCAGCGCCGCGTCATCGCTCTCCGGGTACAGGCAGCGATAACACGCCGACTGCGGCTGCGTGGCATCAAACACGGCCAGCTGACCTTGCCAGGCGATGGCCGCTGCCGAGATCACCGGCTTTCCCGCCTGCCAGGCGCAGCGGTTGATGAGCTCGCGGGTGGCGAAATTATCGCAGCAATCGGCCACAGCATCGACCGAGTGCAGCAATTCTTGCAACAAAGCTTCATCGACGCGCTGCGGCAGCGTCTCGATGACCACATCGCTGCGTAGCGCAAGTAGGCTATCGCGCGCCGATTCGACTTTGTAGCGCCCGATGTCGGCGTCGTGATGCAGCATCTGCCGTTGCAGGTTGCTCAGCTCGACCGTGTCGAAATCCACCAGCACCAGTCGGCCCACGCCGGCGATGACCAGCTGTTGCGCCAGAGGACAGCCAAGACCACCGAGGCCGACCACCAGCACCGAAGCATCGGCCAGACGCGTTTGCGCGGCGATGTCCCAGCTCGGCAGCAGGATCTGGCGGTTGTAGCGCAGCAGTTGTTCATCATTCAGCATGATCGGCTCCTAATGCGTCGGGCCCTTGGCATGAGCCGGGCAATGGGCATGCGCCGAGCCATTGCCCGCCGCTGACGCGATCCTGGCCAGACAAGTCCTGCCAGGTCTGCACTTGGGCAAAGCCGCACTGAAACAAGGCCGCGCGCACGGCAGCCGCCTGTGTTGCACCATGTTCGAGCAGCAGCCAGCCAGTATCACGCAGATAGCATGGCGCCTCGCGCACGAGATGCAACAAATCGGCCATTCCCTGCTCGCCGGCGACCAAGGCTGACCAAGGCTCGTGGCGAACATGTGACAGATGCGGATCGTCATCGGCCAGGTAAGGCGGATTACTGACGATGACCTGAAACCGCTCGCCCGCCAAGACCGAGAACCAGTCGCTGTGCAGCCAGCGCACCGGCAGGCCAAGGCGCTGGCCATTATCTTGCGCGACAGCCAGCGCCGGCAGCGAGCGATCCACCGCCGTAACTTGTGCCAGCGGCAAGGCGCGGGCCAGTGCCAGAGCAATCGCACCGCTGCCGGTGCCCAGATCCAGCACACGGGGCGCGGAATCAGATGGCAGGCAGCTCAGCGCGACCTCGACCAAGCGCTCGGTATCGGCTCGCGGCACCAGCGTATCGGGCGTAACGCGCAGGCTCAGCGACCAGAACTCCTGCTCGCCGCGCAGCAGCGCCAGCGGCTCGCCGAGCAGCCGGCGCGCCAGCCAGGCATCGGCCCGATGCTGTTGCTCGTGGCTCAGCTCACGCTCCGGCCAGGTCAGCAGCCAGGCCAGACTTTGCTCGATCACCGCCGCCAGCAGCCACTGCGCTTCACGGCGCGGCGATTGTTCATCCACACCGGGAATGCGCCAGAGCGGCTGCGCAGCAAGCGCGGCCTCGGCGGCGTGCAGCCACTGCGCCATCGTGAGCGGCTGGCTGCCTTCCAGTTTACCGCTCACCGGCTGGCCGCCTTCCGGCTTACTGGTCATCAGCCAGTGCCGCCAGCAAGTCCGCCTGATGCTCGGTCGCCAGCGCTTGCAACAATTCGTTGAGATCACCGCCCAAGGTTTCGTCGAGACGGTACAAAGTCAGGTTGATGCGGTGGTCGGTCACACGGCCCTGAGCAAAATTGTAGGTCCGGATGCGCTCGGAGCGATCACCGGAGCCGACCAGATCGCGACGCATCGTGGCCGATGCCTGCTGCTGCGCCTGCTGCTGCTGCGCCAGCAAGCGCGCACTCAGCACCGACAGCGCACGAGATCGGAAGAGCGTCG
>CALEYY010000217.1 GCA_937928295.1 uncultured Moraxellaceae bacterium | reverse complement strand
TGACCGAACAGCGGCGCGGTCAGCGCGTTGTCGCTGAGCAATGAGCTGGCGCGTTGCAGCCAGGCGGCTTGCTGGCCGTAGGGGCCGACGCGCAGCAGGATGTCGAGCACACCTTCCAGGCCGAGGCGCTGCACCAGCTTCTGCGAAGCGCGCGCCTGCCAGCGTTCGCTGCCGGGCTCGGTGCTCATGCGCAGCGTCAGCTCCAGCAGAATTTCCCAGTCGTGGCGGGCATCGTCGGCCTTGGCCAGCAACGGCGGCGAATACTTGGCGACATTGCGCACGGCGAGCGTATTGAAGATGACATCGTAGTACGGGCGCTCCAGCGGCCCGGTCGGCGGCAGGATGAAATGGGCGTGGCGCGTGCTTTCGTTGATGTAGTAATCGACCGCGACATAGCAGTCCAGCGTGGCCAGCGCCGTTTCGACCTGACGCCCGTTCGGCGTGGACAGCACGGGGTTGCCGGCATGCGTGATGAGGCCGCGAATCTGGTCTTTGCCCGGCGTCAGAATCTCTTCGGCAAAGGCGGCTACCGGCAGTTCGCCGCCGAATTCGGGCAGCTCGCGCACACGCGACTTGAAGCGTCCGAACGAGCCTTGCAGGCCGCGACCGGTGGCACTGAGTGCGACCAGATCGATGGCCGGGCGGGTGAACATCATGCCGCCCTCGTGGTCGAGATTGCCGGTGACGATGTTGAGCGCGGTCACCAGCCAGGTGGTGAGCTGGCCGTGCTGCTGCATGGAGGTGCCGCAGCGCGAATAGGCGCAGGCATGATCGCTGGCGGCGAAGTCGCGGGTCAGGCGGCGGATGGTGTCGGCGCTGATGCCGGTGTAGTCGGCGGCATGCTCGGGCGTGAAGTCGGCCACGGCCTGCTTGAGGGCATCGAGGCCGTCGATCATTTCGCTGAGATGGCGCGGGCGGGCGAGACGCTCGGCAAAGATCACCTGCAGCATCGCGGCGATCAGGTAGAGGTCGCTGCCGGGACGGATGAAGATATGCTCATCGGCTTTGTCCGCCGTTTCGGTGCGACGCGGATCGATGACGGTGACGCGGCCGCCGCGTTGGCGGATGGCCTTGATGCGGCCCATCGGGTCACCGGCGGACATCAGACTGCCATTCGACGCGCCGGGGTTGGCGCCGATGATGAGCAGGTGCTCGCAGCGATCGAGATCGGGAATGGTGAACAGGGCCTGATTGCCGAACAGCTTATAGCTGGTGAGCATGTGCGGCAGCTGATCGACGCTGGTGGCGCTGAAGCGGTTGCGGCCGGCGAAAGCGCGGATCAGGTTAGGCAGGAACAGGATGGCACCGGCGCTGTGCGCGGTCGGGTTGCCGGCATAGACCGCCAGGCTGTGCTTGCCGTGCTCGTTGCGGATGGCCTTGAAGCGGTTTTCGATTTCCTCGTAGGCGTGATCCCAGCTCACCGGCATCCATTCGGTGCCGACGCGCTTCATGGGCTGGCGCAGACGATCTGGATCGCTCTGCAAGTCCTGCAGCGCCACCGCTTTCGGGCAAATATTGCCTCGGCTGAGCGGATCGTCGGGGTCGCCCTTGATCGACAGAATTTGTTCGCCCTGATGCTCGATGATGATGCCGCACATGGCTTCGCAGAGGTGGCAGGTACGGAAGTGCTGCTGAGTGTCGGCCATGATGGGCTCCGGCCGAATCTGCTCGGCTCTTGTTATGGAATATTGTGCAAGGCGGTGATGCTCGGCCAGCTGACACTGACCACGGCATCCGGCAGGCGGAAGCTGTGCAGCTGCCAAGAGCCTATGAGCTGATGCTGCACGGCATCGCGACAGGTGTCCAGTGTGTTCAGCTGCAGGCGCAGGCCGAGCCCGTGCGCTTTCAGCACAGCTTCCTTGCGCGTCCAGGTTTCCAGCCAGACGGCTGCGCTTTCCGATGCGTCAGCAGCGAGCCATTGGGCTTTTTCAGCCGGATGAAAGTAGCGCTCGGCAAGGGCGGCGAAACTGGGGCGACGCCCGAGGTCTTCGACATCGACACCGACCGGCTCGTGGCCGATGCGCCAGCTCAGCGCGAACCAGTGCGGGCTGTGCGAGAAATTGAATTGCAGGCCACTGTTGGCGACGAAGGGCTTGCCGGCATCGGTGCGTTCGATCAGCGGAGCATGGCCGAGCAGCTCATCCAGCCAGCGCTTCAGGAGTTCGTCGGATGAGGGCGTGCCGTCATGGCGCTTTAGCAGCCACACACTCGCATCACTTTCGGGCACCGCATAACGCAAACGGCCGCTGCCTCCGGGGTGGGAAGCAGCGGCCGAGGTCAGCACGAGCGCGGCAGCTTAGAACAGTACGCGGGTGCGGATGGTGCCGTTGACCTGCTGCAGCTTTTCCAGCGCCAGCTCCGAGTACTCGGCGTCAACATCCATGACCAAGTAGCCGATGGCATCGTTGGTCATCAGCGACTGGGCGCTGATGTTGATGCCATTCTCGGCGAATACTAGGTTGATCGCCGACAGCACGCCGGGGATGTTGTTGTGGATGTGCAGCAGGCGATGCTTGCCCGGCGATTGCGGCACGGCCACTTCTGGGAAGTTGACGGAGGTGACGGTGGCGCCGCTGTCGGAATAGCGGGCGAACTTCTCGGCCACTTCCAGACCGATGTTGGCCTGCGCTTCCAGCGTCGAGCCGCCGATGTGCGGGGTCAGAATGACATTGTCGAGACCGCGCAGCGCCGACAGGAA
>CALEYY010000216.1 GCA_937928295.1 uncultured Moraxellaceae bacterium | reverse complement strand
TGCGCAGCTCGCGGGCCGAAAGGAAAGTGGTGCCGATCAGCTCGGCCTCCTTCACCTTCACGCCATCCTTCAGCACGGTGACCTTGCCTGCGGCATCCACGTGTTCGATGCGCACGGCGCCGGACGCAATGGGCGCGACGACGGCGGTCGTCGCTGCCGCGGCTGCTGCGGTGCCGCCTGCCGCTGGCGGGTTGAGCCTGGCCGGCTGCACGGCCTGGATGGCCGCCGCGCTCACCGGCTGCCAGATGCCATCGGCGTCGGGCAAGACGACGACGGCAGCGACTTCCAGCAGGGCATGCGTGCCGGCATCGAAACCAGCCGTTTCTACATCCACCACCACCGGCAGAAAGCCACGAAATCGGGCCTTGATCAGCGGGTTGGCGGTCAACGCAGCCAGGTCGAGGTCGTTCACGCCTGCACCTGCCAGGCGATGCTTTCGCCGGCGCGGACAGGAACCACTTCTTGGCTGCCGAACGGGTAGCTGACCGGCACCGACCACGGTGCTTTCACCAGCGTGATGCGGTCGCTGTGGCGTGGCAGCTGGTAAAAGTCGGGGCCGAAGTGGCTGGCAAAGCCTTCGAGCTTGTTCAGTGCGCCGGCGGCTTCAAAGGCTTCGGCATAGAGCTCGATGGCGGCGTGAGCGGTGTAGCTGCCGGCACAGCCGCAGGCGCTTTCCTTGGCGCCGCGCGCATGCGGTGCGCTGTCGGTGCCGAGAAAGAATTTCGGGCTGCCGCTGGTGGCGGCTTCGATCAGGCGGGTCTGATGACGACCGTGCTTGAGAATGGGCAGGCAGTAAAAGTGCGGACGGATGCCACCGGCGAGCATGTGGTTGCGATTGAACAGCAGGTGGTGTGCTGTGATGGTGGCGGCGACGCGCGCGGGTGCGGCGTTGACGAAATCGACGGCGTCGCCCGTGGTGATGTGCTCGAGCACTACGCGCAGGGTCGGGTGGCGGGCCACCAGAGGGGCCAGCACGGTGTCGAGAAAGACCTTTTCGCGCTCGAAAATATCGATGTGATTGTGCGTGACTTCGCCGTGGATGAGCAGCGGCAGGCCGACCTCGGCCATGGTGTCGAGCACGGCATCAATCTTGCTGAGGTCAGTAACACCCGACTGCGAGTTGGTGGTGGCACCGGCCGGGTAGAGCTTTACAGCGTGGACGAAGCCGCTGGCCTTGGCGCGCAGGATGTCATCGCGCGTGGTGCCTTCGGTGAGGTAGAGCACCATGAGTGGCTCGAATGTGGAGCCGGTGGGGCGGGCGGCGAGAATGCGCTGGCGGTAGTCGCCGGCCTGTTCGGGCGTGACCGCTGGCGGCATCAGATTCGGCATGATGATGGCGCGACCGAAGTAGCGTGCCATGGCCGGGACGGTGTGGGCGAGCAGGTCGCCATCGCGCAGATGCACATGCCAGTCGTCGGGGCGGGTAATAGTCAGTGATTGCATGGCGATTCCAGGGGTCGTCAAACGCGGCAAAGACGCATAGGCTACCGGATGGTGGCCGGCGGGCAAAGGCCGCATTTACATTGAGCATTGAGCATGGCGGTAGACAAGGCACAAAAGGCAGCCGGCTGGGAGGCCGAATACGACACGATTCGCGAATTGTTGTCGCACAAGTTCGGCTTGCTGCGGTTTCCCAATCAGCTGGAGGCCGATGTGCGCGAGTACATGCGGCAGCGCGCTGTGGCTACCTTGCGTGAAAGCTACTGGATGATTTTTGTGCTGTATCTGGCAGGCGTTGGCCTAGCTGTGCAGCAATTTGCCGCGCCATGGCGCTTGCGGCAGTTCCCTGACGATTTTCAGGTCACGATGTGGATGTTCACTTTTGCTGGAATCGCGGTGGGTATGGTCGCGGTTTGCATTCGCTTTCAGCAGCTAGATCGCTGGCATATCTGGTATATCTCGCTGGCGTCGATGATTGCACTGATTTGTCTCACCATTGGCCCTTCGTTTTACGATGATCCTGAACTGCGCCAGCACGCCAGTTACTTTGCCATTTATGTCCTGTTCATCTTGTATGGTGTGGCCAATTTGCGTTTGGCACAGGGTGCGGTGATTGGCTTTACCAGTCTGCTGGCGTCCTTTGCCATTTTGTATGCCGTGGATCAAACCAATGAAATGTCGATGCTGATGCAGTATGGCGTGATGGCCAACCTAGTCGGCTGCGGTAATGCCTATGTGCTGGAAGTTCGTGATCGTCGCCTGTATTTGCAGTCGCGCATGCTGGAGCTGGAGAAGCGCCAGCTCAATCGTTTGTCGGAGCGCATGGTGCAGCTGGCGCGTGAGGATGGCCTGACGGGTCTGGCTAATCGCCGTCATTTCAACGATTCGTTTCTGGTGGAGTGGGAGCGTGCGCGGCGCGAGCAGCAGTCGCTGGCGCTGGTGTTTGTGGATGTGGATCACTTCAAGGCCTACAACGACAACCATGGCCATCTCGAAGGTGATCGTGCGCTGGTGGCGGTAGCGGCGGCGATCAAGCCGCTGGCGCGTCGTGCCGGTGACTTGGCTGCGCGCTACGGTGGCGAAGAGTTTGTGCTGCTGTTGCCGAACACAGCGGCGATCGGCGCGCGTGATGTCGCCGACGAATTGCTGGCAGCGATTGATGCGCGCAAGATTCCGCACAAGGCGTCATCGGTCGGGCCGTTTGTGAGTGTCAGCATTGGTGTGGCCAGCATGATTCCCGATGTGCATCTCGCGCCTTCGCAGCTGATCGATCTGGCCGATGCCGCCCTGTATGCCGCGAAAGAAGGCGGCCGCCACCAGGTTGTGGTCAACGATCTGGGCTGAGTCAGCCGATGTTGCAGCGGTTCCCCGCCGGTGGCAGTTTCGCGTACAATTTGCCGCCTGCTTTCGCTGCAACCCATTTCAGCGTCTGCCCTCCATTTTCCTGCGCGTGAGTTCAATTCATGGCTGACATCAAGAAGGTCGTTCTGGCCTATTCCGGCGGTCTCGACACCTCCGTCATCGTTCGCTGGCTGCAAGACAACTACGGTTGCGAAATCGTCACTTTCACCGCTGACCTCGGTCAGGGCGAGGAAGTCGAGCCGGCGCGCGCCAAGGCTCAGGCCATGGGCATCAAGGACATCTTCATTGAAGATCTGCGCGAAGAGTTCGTGCGCGATTATGTGTTCCCGATGTTCCGCGCCAACACCATCTACGAGGGCGAGTATCTGCTCGGTACTTCGATTGCGCGTCCGCTGATCGCCAAGCGTCTGGTCGAGATCGCCAACGAAGTCGGTGCCGATGCCATCTCGCACGGTGCCACCGGCAAGGGCAACGACCAGGTGCGTTTCGAGCTCGGCGCCTACGCGCTGAAGCCGGGCATCAAGGTCATCGCGCCGTGGCGTGAATGGGATCTGACCTCGCGCGAAACGCTGATGGCCTATGCCAAGACTCGCGACATCCCCATCGATTTCGCTAAGGCCGGCAAGAAGTCGCCGTACTCCATGGACGCCAACCTGCTGCATATCTCCTATGAAGGCGGCGTGCTGGAAGACCCGTGGACCGAGTGCGAAGAGTCCATGTGGCGCTGGTCGGTGGCCCCGGAAGCGGCCCCGGATGTGGCGACTTATATCGACCTGACTTTCGAGAACGGCGATGTGGTTGCCATCGACGGCGAGAAGCTGAGCCCGGCTACCGTGCTGACCAATCTCAACCAGATTGGCGGTGCTAACGGCATCGGCCGTCTGGATCTGGTCGAGAACCGCTATGTGGGCATGAAGTCGCGTGGCTGCTACGAGACACCGGGCGGCACGATTTTGCTCAAGGCGCATCGTGCCATTGAGTCGATCACGCTGGATCGCGAAGTGGCGCATCTGAAGGATGAGCTGATGCCGCGTTATGCTTCGTTGATCTACAACGGCTACTGGTGGTCGCCGGAGCGCCTGCTGCTGCAGGGCCTGATCGACAATTCGCAGGTGCATGTGAACGGTGTTGTGCGCCTGAAGCTGTATAAGGGCAATGTGATTGTGGTGGGTCGTCAGTCGGCGAATTCGCTGTTTGATACGCGTATTTCGACCTTTGAAGATGATGGTGGCGCTTATAACCAGGCCGATGCGGCTGGGTTTATCAAGCTTAATGCGTTGCGTATGCGCATCGCTGCCAACAACGGCAGAGCACTGCTCGGCAAGTGAAGTTCGCCACTCCTGCCGCGCTTATGTTTCTCGGGCTACGGATGCTCGGGAAGCATAAGCGCGGCAGGAGCGACAGCGATCTTCGTTGCTGGCGGTGGTGGTTGAGTTAGAGAGCCTGCGTTAGCGGGCTTTTTTGTGGGCGGCTTTTATACCGTTGCCATGCGACTGATCATGTCTGGGTACTCGGCGACCAGTTTGATCAGTAGCGCAGCTTGGGCGTTTGGCTTTGACTTGTCTTGCTCCCAGTTGCGCAAGGTCGCCGGACTGGTGCGAATGCGTTGAGCGAAGACCGCTTGGGACATTTTCATCCGTTTGCGCAGCATCACGATTTCCTCGGCTGGTACGCTGGGTACAGGCATAGGCTTGGCCGTTGACTGGCGCAGAGTAAGCTTGCCTTCCCGGTGCGCAGCCATCTCGTTGACGCCTTGCATCAGTTCGTTGAACAGGTCACGCTTTTTCATGTTGCCTCCTCTCCAGCTCTGCCGTAATGGCGCGCTTTGGGGTAGCCCCCGCAGTATTCATTTGAAGCCACGCTGTTGCTGCCTGGTTCGGCGCTTGGCACAAACCGTCTGAGGCATGGATGCCGAAGAGAGCCTCCATGGATGAGTGCGGGGTTTGTCGGCGCATTGCGCCGAACCGCATGAATGCCCGCGCGATGCAGCGCGCGGGCAGGGCGGATTCACGGCGTGTTTGAGCCAAGCGCCGAACCGGGCAGCAGCGGACCCGGCTACGGCGTAGTCAACTTCAGCGGCACCACCAACACCTCTTCCTTGGCCACTCCCTGCCCCTGATCCAGCAGAAACACGCGTTCGGCCGGTATGGCTTTGCTGTCCAGCAGTGCGGTGACAATGACCTGGCCGCGTTGCTGTGCAAGCGCGTTGAGGGCGTTGTCAGTGACCGGTTGCAGGCCGGCGAGGGCGTCGATTAGGCGGGCTTCATAGCCGGCTTCGTTGAGTTCCATCTTGCCGCTGGGCGCGGGCACTTGCGACAGTTCGCGCAGGGCATTCACGGCCGAGCGGTTCTGCGCTTGACGCAGCAGGTATTCCAGCGCTTCGATGCGCGTGTCTTTGCGACCTTGCAGGCGTTGAGCAATAGCGGCTTCGACTTTCTGGCGCTGCAGGGCGGTGCGATCAGCCTTGGCGTCGCTGAGGCCGCGCACTTCCAGCTGTAGGGCCGGGCGGGCGGTGAGCACTTTTTCGAGCTTGCCGAGGTTGTCGCGCGCGGCCGGGCTGAGCTCGCTGCTGCCTACAGCGAACGGCACTTCGCCGAGGCTGCCGCCATCGCCACCGAGCAGGTTGCCAAGTACGCTGAACGGCGCGGTGATGGCGCGTTGCAGCAGGTTCACGAAGGCTTGCCAGATGATGGGGCCGATGGAGAACTCGGGGTTGTCGAGGCTGCCGCTCAGGGGCAGGTCGATGTCGATGTTGTCGTCGACATCGCGCAGGATGGCCACCGCCAGTTTTAGCGGAATGCCGATGGCTTCCGGCGAGTCGACCTTTTCGCCGAGACGGAGCTGGCGCAGCACGACTTTGTTTTCGGCTTTGAGCTGGCGCTTCTGGATCTGGTAGTTGAGGTCGAGGTCGAGCTTGCCACGGTCGATGCGATAGCCGGCAAAGCGGGCGGCATAGGGCGTGAGCGCGCTCAGTTCGAGCTGGCGGAATTGCAGTGCCATGTCGAGGCTGAGGTCGCTGGCGAGCGGGTTCATCTGGCCGCGAATGCTGACTTCGCCAGAGGGCGAGACCACGCCTTTGAGGTCGACTTTGGCGCTGGCGACATCGCGGCTGTCCAGCCCAGTGACGCGGCCTTCGAGTTTTTCGATGCCGGTGGCGAAGCCGGGCGTCATGCTTTGGTCGCCAAAGAGCATGGCGCTACGACGAATTTTTACGGTGTCGATTCGTACTGACATGGGCTTGGCGGTGGAGGCCGCCGGCGCTGCCGTGCCGGCTTTCGGCGCGATGGCCAGTTGTGCCAGATTAAGCTGGCGATCCGGCGAGATCAGCACCTGGCCGAACAGGCCGTCTGTGTCGATGTTGTTGATGCGCAGCTGGTTGCGTTCCAGCTGCAGGTCGAGCCCGTTGACCTGCAGGCGCTGGGCGGCGAGCAGGCGGGCATGATCGTTGCGATTGAGAATGCTGAGCTGCTGCACACCCGCGTTGCCGGTCAGGCGCACGCCGGCTTTCGGGTCCCATTTCAGCAGCAGATCGCTGCCGGCAGTGCCTTGTTTGAGCTCGATGGCTAGTTGCTGCGCTAGGTAAGGCTGCGCCAGCGTCAGCGGCAGGGCGCTGGTGCTCAGGTTCAGGCTGATAGCCGGCTGTTGGATGTCCACTTCGCCATCGATGGCGATCTGACCTTTTTGCAGCTGCGCTGAAATCTGAAGCGGTAGCGGCTTTGGCACCGGCCAGAGTAGCGGCCCGGTGCTGATATTGATTTTGTCCAGCGTGGCATTCATGGCCGGTTGCGTGCTGGCATCGCGCCAATGGATGGCCCAGTCGGTCAGCGCCAGTTGATCCAGCGTGAGCTGCCAGGGTTTTGCCGGGCTGCTGTTGGCGGCAGTGATGGTTTTGCTGCGTTTGCCGGGCTGGGTCAGCGCCTGCAGCAGCGGCAGGTTGCCACGCTTGTCGCGCTGCATTTGCAGCTCGGCGGCGGTGGCGCTGATCTTACCGATGTGCACGGTCTGCGCCGGCCAAGCCACGGCTATCTGGCTGATATCCAGCGCCGGCAGGTCAAACAGCGGCTGCTGAGGCTGTTTCGGCAAGCGCACAGCCAAGTCGCGCAATTGCAGGGCGGCATCGGTGATTTTTGCCGATGCTTGGCCGTTCACAACTTCGGCCTGATACGGTAGTTGCAGCGCCACCCGGCCGGCGGTCAGCGTCAGCGGCAGTGGTTCCGGTAGCATGGCCTGCACACGCGTCAGCGGCAGGTTGGCGATGCTGAGCTTGCCCTGGCTGCGCAGGTTTTTCAGGTCGATGCTGCCGGTCCAGGTCAGCTCGGTGTCATCGTCGAGGCGAGTGCTGAAGGCGATGCGGCCATCGTCTTTGCTGGCATAGGAGCGCAGGTCGCGTACTTCAATGCGGCTGGACGCGAGTCGGACATCGACAATCGGGCTCAGATGCTCGTCGCGGAAATGCAGCTTGCCCTGATCCAGCAGGAAGTGATCGATGGCCCAGCGCAGGTTCGACGGCGGCTCGTTCGGGTCTGATGGCGGCACCAGCTTGAGCAGATTGAGCTCGCCGGCCGGATTGATGATGGCATTCACTTCCGGGCCGATCAGCATGACTTCATCGAGGCTGATGCTGCCGCGCCAGAGTGAGGCCAGCGAGAGGTTAACGCGAATTTGCTCGGCGGCGACGAGCGTCTCGCTGCCATCCTGGATGCGCAGTTGTTGCAGTGCCAGTTCACCGCGCAGCGGGTTGATGCGGATGTCGCCGACACTGAGCTGCACCGGCAGCTTTTGCGCGACGGCCCAGGGTAGCAGGCGTTTGAGCAGCGGCGGGCCGCCGAGCCAGAGCAGCAGGCACAGCGTGAGCCAGCCGGCGAGCAGGCGGATGCTCCAAGTTTGCCATCGCGGGCGTTTCTGTCGCGGAATGTTCGGCGTCGCGCCGCTAGGCTGCTTGGTTTGCGGCGCTGCTTTTGGCAATGGGGCATCACTCATATTGCTTGTCCTTGAAGTCGCACAGGTCTTCGATTCGGCAGCTGCCGCAGCGGGGTTTGCGCGCGATGCAGGTGTAGCGGCCATGCAAAATTAGCCAGTGATGGGCATCTTGCCGGAATTCGGTGGGCACATGGCGCATCAATGCCGCTTCCACCGCATCCACATCTTTACCTTTGGCGATACCGGTGCGGTTGCCGACGCGAAAAATATGGGTGTCCACCGCGATGGTGGGCCAGCCGAAAGCGGTGTTGAGCACGACATTGGCGGTCTTGCGGCCAACGCCGGGCAGGCGTTCGAGCGCGGCACGATCTTCCGGCACCTCGCCGCCATGCTCATCAATCAGGATGCGGCAGGTCTTGATGGTGTTCTCGGCCTTGGTGTTGAACAGGCCGATGGTCTTGATGTATTGCTTCAGGCCATCGACGCCGAGGGCGAGCATTTTTGCCGGCGTGTCGGCGATGGCGAACAGCGGCCCGGTGGCTTTGTTCACGCCCACATCGGTGGCCTGCGCCGACAGCAGCACGGCAATCAGCAGCTCGAACGGGTTGCGATAATTCAGTTCGGTGGTCGGCTGCGGATTGTCGGCACGCAGGCGGGCAAAAATTTCCTGGCGTTTGGCGGCATTCATGGCAGGCAACACAGGCGTCGAATTTCAGGCATTCTATCGTGCAATTGATCGGTCAGTAAGAACAGGAGCAGCGGCAATGACGAATCGCAGTGGCAAGGGCGCGTTGATTACGGGGGCATCGGCAGGCTTGGGCGAGGCGTTTGCGCGCCTGCTGGCGTCCGAGGGGCACGATGTGATGTTGGTGGCGCGGCGCGCGGAGCGTTTGCAGGCACTGGCCGATGAGCTAGCGGCGGCCTATGGCGTGCGTGCGCTGGTCTGCGCCACGGATCTGTCGGATGCCGGTGCGGCGGCGAAGGTGCAGGCGGCGGCAGAAGCAGCGGATTTCCAGGTGGATATTCTGATCAATAATGCCGGGCTGGCCGAGCCGGTGTCGTTCCTGAATTTCCAGA
>CALEYY010000215.1 GCA_937928295.1 uncultured Moraxellaceae bacterium | reverse complement strand
CTCAGTCGCCGTGGGTTCTTCGGGGTCGGCGCAGTGGCAGCGGCCGCCATCCTTGCGGGTTGTTCGACGGCGTCAGATGCCGCAGACGCCGGTGAGCAACGCCAAGTCGTCAATGCGCTCGGCACCACCACGATCTCGGGGAAGCCGGAAAGGATCGTTGTTGCCAGCGACTTCACGGATCTGGAATTCCTGCTCTCGCTCGGCGTTCACCCAGTCGCCTACGGCAACACAGGATCGTGGGACCGCGGTTCACTGCCTTGGCAGAGCACCGCTGGAATAGCCGACCTCGAAAGCTTCGGCACCACAGGCGAAATCAACCCGGAAATCATCGCGCGCTACTCGCCGGACCTCATCATCGGAATGAAGACTTATCTCGAACCGGCAGCCGAGAGGCTCAGTCAGATCGCGCCGGTCGTCGCGCTGGACTGGACCACGTCGTGGCGTGACGGCGTTGCCACGGTCGGGCAGGCCGCTTTTGTCGACGAGGCTGCTGCTGCAGCGATCGCCCGGACCGACGCCCTGATCTCCGACACCGGGCACGTGACGGTCGGCGGCAACCTGAACGCCATCGGCGCGCAGACGCGGCAGACCTCGGCCACCACCGTGACGCTGACCGACACGCAGTTCGTCAACCTGCCGGCCAACACCGGGTCGCTCGGCGCGGCGGCCGCGACCTTCGCGCTGTCGCTGTCGGTGTTCTTCTTCATCTTCTGGTACAGCTTCAAGTCCAAGGGTGTAGTCGGCTTCGCCAAGGAATTCCTGACCCATCCGTTCGGCGCCAAGCTGCTGCCGTTCAACATCATCCTGAACACCGTCGAATATCTCGCCAAGCCGCTGTCGCTGGCGCTGCGACTGTTCGGCAACCTATACGCCGGCGAACTGATCTTCATCTTGATCGCGCTGCTGCCCTGGTGGGCGCAGGTCATCCCCGGCATGGGCTGGATGATCTTCCACATTCTCGTCGTCACCTTGCAGGCGTTCATCTTCATGACGCTGACCATCGTGTATCTCAGCATGGCCAACGAGAATCACGACGACGCCGAGCATCATTAAGCAGTCGCCTCAAGGCAGTCGTCGTCTCTAGGCTGCTGCAGCACTCCTCAGTAAAAACCATCAACGCTTTTCAACGCAGAACCCCAACGGAGCACTTCATGGAACTCGTCGCCCAAATCCAAGCCAACACCGCGCTGACCATCGGTCTGATCTTCGGTCTGGCCGCCCTCGGTACCGCCATCGGCTTCGGCCTGCTCGGCGGCAAGTTCCTGGAAGGCGCCGCTCGCCAGCCGGAACTCGCGAACATGCTGCAGACCAAGATGTTCATCATCGCCGGCCTGCTCGACGCCGTCGCGATCATCGGCGTCGCCATGGGCCTGCTGATGATGTTCGCGAACCCGCTGCTCGCCGTCGTCCAGACCGCCGCGCAGTAAGCGCGTCGTTCTCAAGACAAGCCGGTTGATCCTCTTTTTCGGAGCCTAAGCGATGCAGGCCAGTATTCCATCCATCGTCGGCCAGATGATCGTGTTCGCGATCTTCGTCTGGTTCACGATGAAGTTCGTGTGGCCGCCGATCACGAAGGCCCTCGACGAGCGCCAGAAGCGCATCGCCGATGGTCTGGCTGCGGCTGACAAAGCCAAATCCGAGCTCTCGTCTGCCAACAAGCGTGTGGAAGATGAATTGACGAAGTCTCGTACCGAGACAGCGGCCCGCCTGGCTGATGCCGAGCGCCGTGCAAATGGCATCGTTGACGAAGCCAAAGCACGTGCCACCGAAGAAGGCAACAAGATCATCGCCGCTGCAAAAGCTGAAGCTGAGCAGCAGGCTGTCAAAGCCCGCGAGGTTCTGCGTGAGCAGGTCGCAGCTTTGGCCGTCAAAGGCGCCGAGCAGATTCTCCGCAAGGAAGTCAACGCTGGCGTCCACGCTGATCTGCTGAGCCGCCTCAAGACCGAGCTGTAAGAAGCTCCAGCCAGAGAAGACCATGGCAGAACTTGCTACCATCGCCCGCCCTTATGCCGATGCGCTTTTCAAAGCGCAGGCATCCGATCTTGCTGGCACGGCCGCTTGGCTGGATGAACTGGCTGCAATTGCCGAGAACGCGCAATTGCAACAGTTCGTCGAAAGCCCCAAAGTGTCCGACGAGCAGGCGTTTGACCTGATCTCCGGTGTGGTGCGCACAGCACTGCCCGAGGCTGGCAAGAACTTCCTGCGCCTGGTGATCGAAAACCGCCGTCTCAGTGCGCTGCCTGTCGTTGCACAGCAGTACCGGGCCCTCATGAATGCGCAAGGTGGCACCGCTGACGCGGTGGTCTACAGCGCATTTCCCATCGACGCTTCGGCTTTGGCCGACTTGTCGTCCACGCTCGAAAAACGCTTTGCGCGCAAGCTCAATGTACGCGTCGAGCAAGATGCCTCCTTGATCGGTGGCATTCGCGTGGTGGTGGGCGACGAGGTGCTCGACACCTCTGTCAAGGCCCGACTGGAACAAATGAAATCGGCCCTCACCGCTTGATGCGGATTGAGACCGGACATATTTAAAGAAAGAAGGAAAGAGTCATGCAACTCAATCCCGCAGAAATTTCTGAACTGATCAAGAGCCGCATTGAAGGGCTGTCCGCCAGCGCCGATATCCGCAACCAAGGCACCGTGGTGTCTGTGACCGACGGTATCGTTCGCGTCCACGGTTTGTCTGATGTGATGCAGGGCGAAATGCTCGAATTCCCATCCACAGCCGATGGCACTGCCACATTCGGTCTGGCCCTGAACCTCGAGCGTGACTCGGTCGGTGCCGTGATCTTGGGCGAGTACGAGCACATCTCCGAAGGCGACACTGTCAAGTGTACCGGTCGCATTCTGGAAGTGCCCGTAGGCCCTGAACTGATTGGCCGTGTGGTGAACGCTTTGGGTCAGCCGATTGACGGCAAAGGCCCCATCAACGCCAAGATGACCGACGTGATCGAAAAGGTTGCGC
>CALEYY010000214.1 GCA_937928295.1 uncultured Moraxellaceae bacterium | reverse complement strand
TGGACTCCTGGTGTTCCAAGGTTTCAACCGAGAGAGAGACTTTGAGCTCGGGCACATTGCCCACGTAGTTCAAACCCTGGGGCTTGCCGGTGATGTCGCGGATGTAGGCGATCTTGTCGAGCCGGCGCAGCTCGCGCATCACCAGCTCGGCGGCGATGCCGGTCACCGGCACGAAGTGGCGCGGCAACACCGTGAGCAAGTCCGAGGTGGCCACCACCTGGCCGGCGGTGAAGAACTGGTTGACGGTGACCACGATGCGTCGCTGATGGCCGATGGAGGCCAGTGCCTCGTCCACAAAGCCATAGGGTCGGCCGGAAAAGCTCACCAGCAGATGCCGCGCTGCGCAGTAGCTTTCGGTGCTCAAGGGCTGCTCGGCCAGCGGGTGGCCTTTGCGCATCACGCACACGTATTCACCGGCGTACAGGCGCTGGTGTTCAAAAGGGACGGCCTCGCCGGCCTGGGCAATCTCGTCGTCGCTGTACGGCACGCCGACGCTGCGCAGCAAGGCCATGGCGGCGGCATGCACGCCCTTGATGTGGTTCTGCACCGGGCGGCGATTGCGGATCGACACCACCACGCGCGTCGGCGTCACTTCTTCGTAGCGCAGGCTGCTGGTGCCCACGAACGGCACGACCTTGCCGAGGATGAACGAGAGCGTGGACACGCGCATATTGCTCGGCAGCTTGGCCAGCGGGCGCATGAGACGGGTGAGGTTGTTTTCAATGGCAAACATGGTGCTGACTCGGTTAGACAAAGTGCCTACAGCTTGCCTGAGAAAGCTGCGTTTGTGACTGACTTTGTTGACGGGGCACGCTCTAGCATGGGTCAAGCCGGCATCGGCCAAGCTCGAATAGAGAAAGCCCGCTGGTTCAAGTCAGGCGCTTTGCCCTGCTTTCGCTGCTATGCTTTTACGACTTCGCCCGAGATGACGATTCATGCCTGCCAGCGCACCGCGCCTGTTCACAATTGCTGCCTATCCGAGAAAGCTGCTGCGCCTCTGCGAGCAGGAGTGGAAGATCGCACCGGACGAGCTGCTGAAGACGACGCGACTGCAGCCTGAGCAGCTGGCCAAGCCCGAGTTGCTGGTGCCGCTGCAAGATGTGTTTGCGCTGTTCGTGCGCGCCCAGCAGCTCACCGCCGCACCCGATCTGGCCCTGCGCTATGCCCGCTGCCTGCCGCCCAGCTCACACGGCCTGCTCGGCACGGCCACACTGACGGCGGCAACGCTGCACGCGGTCATCGACCTCTATTACGAATACATGGCCACGGTGGCGCCGTTTGTGCTGATGCATCAGGCCGAACGCCGCGATCAGCTCTGCCTGGTGCTGGAGCTGTTCACCGAAATGCCCATGGACGAAGCCTTCGTGATGACGCTGCTGCTGGCCACGGCGTTCAACATCTGCGAAGGCATTCTCGGCGAGGAGGCCGAGCGCCTGTCGGTGCATCTGTCCTGCCCGCCGCCGCCGTTTGCGGCCGAGCTGCTGGCGCATTGCCGGGGCGGGGTGCATTTCAATGCCAGCTTTAACGGCCTGAGCGTGCCGCTGGATCTGCTGGAGCGCCCAATTGCCACGGCCGATGCCATCGCGCATGCGGCCGTGCTGGCAGAGATCAATGCCCGCATGGATGTGCTGCTGGCCCGTGGCGCCTTCCCGGATGTAGTGCGCAAAGCACTGGCACAACAGCTTGGCAGCCTGCCGTCATTGCCGGACATGGCCGCGCAGATGCACTTGCCGGTACGCACCGTGCGGGCACGGCTGAGCCAGCAGGGCAGCAGCTATCAGCAATTACTCGACGAGGAGCGGGCACGGCGGGCGCAGCAGGCGCTGGCGGAGGGCGAGCTGTCGATCAAAGCCATCGCTGAAAGTCTGGGCTTTCAGGATGGCTCGAACTTTTCGCGGGTGTTCCGGCGCTGGACCGGCCTGACGCCGCTGGCTTATCGGCAAGCGCAGCAGCAGTCACAGAACCCGGTTTAGTCCTTGAAGTTGTTGAACTGCAGCGGCAGGCCCAGCGTCTGCTGACGCAGGAAGGCCATGACATCTTGCAGGGCATCGCGCTTCTTGTCGGTCACGCGAACCTTGTCGCCCTGAATGCTGGCCTGCACCTTGTAGCCGTTCTCTTTCAGCAGCTTCACGACCTTCTTGGCGGTATCGGAATCGAGGCCGTCTTTCAGCTTGATGAGCTGGTTCATATACTTGCCCGAGGCTTCGATCTTCTGTGGATCGAGTACCTGCGAATCGACCTTGCGCTTCATCAGATGCGCTTCCAGCATCTCGCGCACCTGATCGATCTGAAAGTCGGACTCGGCGCTGAGCTTGATTTCCTTGTTCTTTTCGCTGAAGTCGACCTTGACCTCGGAACCGCGAAAATC
The DNA here is from genome assembly GCA_937928295.1 of uncultured Moraxellaceae bacterium. Classification (GTDB taxonomy): domain Bacteria; phylum Pseudomonadota; class Gammaproteobacteria; order Pseudomonadales; family Moraxellaceae; genus Perlucidibaca. The sequence goes on along the minus strand of CALEYY010000214.1, from coordinate 13,323 downwards.
GAAGCGCGTGGCAATTTCCTTCACCGTGTTTTGCACGGCATGATTGACCTCGAAAACTTCGAGTTCAGACACGACATCCATGGATGGCATGATACGTTTGCTCCCGATAAAAAATTCCGACTGCATGATACCTGAGGAGCATCGCGATGAAACCGGCTGTCTTTCGTTGGATGATGAACCTGTACTTTCCCTACCTCGGTGCCGGCGTGCATATCGAGCGCATCAATGACGACTACACCGAGCTGGATGTGCGCATGCGCCTGACGCGGCGTAATCGCAACTATGTGGGTACGCATTTCGGCGGCAGCCTGTACAGCATGACCGACCCGTTTTACATGCTCATGCTCATGCAGCATCTGGGCAAAGATCACATCATCTGGGACCAGGCCGCGCAGATCGATTTTGTCGCGCCCGGCCGGGGCACGGTCTACGCCCGCTTCCGGTTGTCACGCGAGCAGATCGAGGCTTTGCGTGCCGATGCGGCGAGCGGCAAGGCCACGCGCCCGGAGCTACTGGTGGATGTGGTCAGTGACACCGGCGATGTGGTGGCGCGGGTGCGCAAGACGCTGTACATCCGCTTGAAGCCGGCGTTGCGGCCACCGGCTGCTACCGAAATCAGCACGCCCCTAGCATCGGTTGCGGAGTAAATCATGGCCCTGCGTTTTCGCATCTTGCCGGTGACTCAATTCGAGCAGAACTGCAGCTTGATCTGGTGTGACAGCACGCGCGAGGCGGCGCTGGTGGATGCTGGCGGCGACCTGGAGATGCTGCTGGCGGCGGTGGCTGAAGAAGGTGTGACGCTGACCAAGCTGCTGGTCACGCATGCGCACATCGACCATGCCGGCATCGTTGCCGAGCTGGCCGAGCGCCTGCATTTGCCCATCGAAGGGCCACATGTTGACGATCAGTTCTGGATAGACCGTCTTGCCGATCAGTCGCGCATGTTCCGCTTTCCGGCGTCGCGCCCGTTCACGCCGACGCGCTGGCTGGAGCAGGGCAACGAGGTCTGTGTGGGCGCCGAGACGCTACAGGTGCGGCACTGCCCCGGCCACACGCCGGGCCATGTCGTGTTCATCTCCGAGGCATCGCGCGTCAGCTTTGTGGGCGATGTGCTGTTTGCCGGCTCCATCGGCCGCACCGATTTCCCGATGGGGCATCACCAGACCCTGATTGATGCCATCAAGCGCGAACTCTGGAGCCTGCCCGATGACATGCAGTTCGTGCCGGGCCACGGGCCGATGTCAACGATAGGCCATGAGCGTCGTACTAATCCTTTCGTGGCCGACAGGCGCGGCTGAAGATAAGTCAACGCCCCAGCCCTTATGAGCGTATGTTGCATAGGCTATTCATGGAGTTATAAAAATGAAAAAGTTCATTCGAGCTGCAACAGCAAGTGTATTGATTCTGACCACCAGTACCTGGAGTGTCTTGGCGGTTGCCGGGCCCATCGCCCCGGAATCGGCGTTGTCTAGCAGTGACAGCTCAGTGCTTGAAGGGCAGCGCGCGCAAGTCGTGAGCTGGCTGCAACGCGACGATGTGCGTACGCAAATGACGCGTTTTGGCGTGAGTGCGGATCAGGCTGTTGATCGCGTCGCCGCGCTTTCCGATGAGGAAGTTCAGCGTCTGGCGGGCAAGATTGATGCGACCCCGGTGGGTGGTGACGGCGTTATTGGCGCAGTTATCTTCATCTTCCTGGTCTTGCTGGTGACCGATATTCTCGGCCTGACCAAGATATTCCCGTTTACCCGTTCCGTCCGTTGAGCAAACCCGGTATGCGCCGCAGCAATCTTCTGCTGACGGCGCTGCTGGCGCTTTCCCTGAGCGCCTGCATGACACCGCAGGCGCTTGAGTTGCGCGGGCAGCCGCCGCAAGCCGTTGAGTTAAGCCGTGTTCCCTTTTATGCGCAGCGTGAGTATCAGTGTGGCCCTGCCGCCCTGGCGATGGTGATGAGCCATCTCGGTCGCACGGTTACGCCGGATGAGCTGGCGCCGTCGCTTTATATTCCGGGTCGCGAAGGTACCTTGGCCGATGAGTTATTGGCCCAGTCTCGCCTGCGTGGCTTTGTGCCCGAGCGCCTGGCGCCCGACCTGCGCGTGATTGCACAGGCCGTGGCCGATGGCAGCCCGGTCATCGTGTTTCAGAACAATGGTTTGTCGTGGTATCCGGTCTGGCATTACGCCGTGGTTATTGGCGTCGATGCCGTTCGCGGTGAGGTTATCTTGCGTTCTGGCGAGCAATCGCGGCTGGTCTTGAGCTGGTCGGTCTTTGATCGCACCTGGACGCGCAGCGGTCGTTGGGCTATCCGCCTGCTGCCGGTGGCTGCCGAGTGGCCGGCATCTGCCTCGCAGTCGGTGGTCAGCAAGCAGCTGTTGGCCATGTCAAGAACAGCCCCGGCGTTTGCATTGACGGGACTGCGTCGCGCCCTTCAGCGCTGGCCGCAGGAGGTTCCGTTGTGGTTGGCATTGGCGCAGGTGAGCGAGCAGGAGCAGGGTTTGGCCAGTGCCGAGGTAGTCTTGCGTGAGGGTTTGCTGGCGTTGCCGGAGGCGCCATGGCTGCTGAACAATCTCGCGGATGTCATGACTCGCAGTGGCCAGCCCAAAGCGGCGCTAGCCTTGGCCAGAAGAGCTTTGCAGCAGCTCGACAGAGCGGAAACGCGAGCCACGCTGGCTGCGGCGGAAGCGGCGCTGGCGGCGGAAAAGCCGGCGCACTGAGCGCTAGCGTGAGCTGCTGATGCGCAAGGGCAGCTCGCCGCTGTGTAAGCCATCAAGCAGGACCTCGGCACAGGCGGTGTAGCCGAGCTGATTGACCTGCGGCAGCACAGGCTGGTGCTGGCTGTCGGGATAGCGCGAGATCAGCATGACCTGACCGCTCAGCTGCTTGCGCCAGGGCGGCGTGGACTTGCCCAGCTGCTTTTGCAGGAGGCCGCACAGGCATTGCCAGATGCTGGCGGTTTGAATCAGCAGGATGTCCATGTTGCCTTGCTCAGGCTGATGGCGGATGCGAATGCTGGTGGCGGTGTGATAGCTGTCGTCTATCTGCACGAGAAACTGCGCATGACCAAAATGCTGCCAGAGCTTCAGGTAAAAGGCCCAGCGCTTCAGGCGTGATGCTTGCTGTGGCGCCGTGCTGGCCCGCCAGGCGGCCCAGCCGATATCGACCCGACTGGCATGCAGAGCGCTGACCGTTTCATCGGCCGTGGCGGGTACCACGCGGAGCGCGCTGAACAGATCGCGCTCCGCCATGCTCATCAGGCCTTGAGCCCGTAATTGACTACATCAACGCCAGCGAATTGCAGGTCGGCGTGATACGACGAGCGCACCATGGGGCCGCTGGCGATGTTGCGGAAGCCGAGCTGGCGGCCGTAGGCGGCGTAGCGCGCGAACTCGTCGGGGTGCACGAAGCGATCCACCGGCGCATGCGTCTTCGACGGCTGCAGGTACTGGCCGATGGTGACGAGATCGACATCGTGCGCCTTCAGGTCAGCGAGCAGGGCCATGACTTCTTCTTCGGTCTCGCCGATGCCGACCATGAGGCCGCACTTGGTGGCGATGTCTGGGCGCTCCTGCTTGAAGCGCTGCAGCAGGGTCAGCGAGTGCTGGTAGTCGGAACCGGGGCGAATGGCCTTGTACAGGCGCGGCACGGTCTCGATGTTGTGGTTGAACACATCCGGCGGGCATTCGCTGATCAGGCGCAGGGCGATGTCCATGCGGCCACGGAAGTCCGGCACCAGAATTTCCATTTTCGTGGTCGGGTTGAGCTTGCGCACTTCGGTGATGCAGTCCACGAAGTGCTGGGCGCCGCCGTCCTTGAGGTCATCGCGGTCGACCGAAGTCACCACGACGTACTTGAGCTTGAGGTTGGCCACGGTCTCGGCGAGATGGCGCGGCTCATCGGCATCGAGCGCGTTCGGGCGGCCGTGGGCCACATCGCAGAACGGGCAGCGACGGGTGCAGATGTCGCCCATGATCATGAAGGTCGCGGTGCCGCCGCCGAAGCACTCGGCGAGGTTGGGGCAGGCCGCTTCCTCGCACACGGTATGCAGCTTCTGCTCGCGCAGCAGGCCCTTGATGCGGCTGACTTCGCCGGGGTTCTTCACGCGCACGCGAATCCAGTCCGGCTTGCGCGGGTACTCTTCGGTGGGGATGATTTTCACCGGAATGCGCGCCATTTTCTCGGCACCGCGCAGCTTCACGCCGGCCTCGATGGGGGCGGGGCGGGCTGGCGGATGGATGGCCACTGGGGATAGATTTGCTGATTCGCTCATAACAGACCTCATTTATGCGTGGAAGTGTAGCGCAACCGGTCTGCTTAAGGCCAAACGCTAATGGTCGATGCGCCGGAAAATCCAGTAGGCTAGAGGCCTTGAAAAGGATGCTTGGTTAACGAGGAAAGCAGCAATGGCAACGCGATACGATGCAGTGGTGATTGGGGCCGGCCCCGCCGGGGAAGGCGCGGCCATGAAGCTGGTCAAGGAGGGTCGCCGCGTGGCGGTCATCGATCAGCTCGGCGAGGTTGGTGGCAACTGCGCGCATGTTGGCACCATCCCGTCCAAGGCGCTGCGTCAGACCGTCTACAACCTCATGCGCTTCCGTCGCGACCCGCTGCTGTCACGCATGGCCGACATCCGCAGCGTGCCGCTGTCGCAGGTGCTGGCGCGGGCGCACAAGGTCATCGAGACCCAGGTCAATACCCACCATCGCTTCTTCGAGCGCAACGATGTGGATCTCTATTTCGGCCAGGCGCGCTTCGAGGAGCCGAACCTGATTTCGGTGCTCACGGCCGATGGCATCACCGAGCGCATCGGCTTCGATCATGCCGTGATTGCCACCGGCAGCCGGCCTTACCAGCCGCGCGACATCGACTTCAATCATCCGCGCGTGTTCGACAGCGACAAGATCCTGAAGCTGGATTATCCGGTCAACAAGCTGATCATTTACGGGGCTGGCGTGATTGGCTGCGAGTATGCGTCGATCTTTGTCGGCCTTGGCTACAAGGTCGATCTGGTCAACACGCAGCCGCAGTTGCTGTCGTATCTGGATGACGAAATTGCCGATGCGCTCTCGCATTATCTGCGTGACCTCGGCGTGCTGATCCGCAATCAGGAAGAGTACGAGCGTGTCGAAACCAATGCCGACAATGTCGTGCTGCACCTGAAGTCGGGCAAGAAGATCAAGGCCGATGCCATCCTCTGGTGCAACGGCCGCGCCGGCAACACCGAGACGCTGGCGCTGGAGGCTGTCGGTCTGCAGGCCAACAGCCGTGGCCAGATCGCGGTGGATGAGCAATATCGCACGGCCAATCCGTCCGTGTTTGCCGTCGGTGATGTGATCGGCCCACCCGCGCTGGCGTCTGCCGCCTATGACCAGGGGCGCTGTGCGGCGGCGCATATTGTCGGCAGTCAGGATGTGCCGCATGTGGACGATGTGCCGACCGGCATCTACACGATTCCGGAGATTTCCTGCCTGGGCAAGACCGAGAAGCAGCTCACCGATGCCAAAGTGCCGTACGAGGTCGGCCAGTCATTCTTCCGGCACCTGGCGCGTGCGCAGATTTCCGGCGATGTGGTGGGCATGCTGAAGATTCTTTTCCATCGCGATACGCGGGAAATTCTCGGCATCCACTGCTTCGGCAACAACGCCGCCGAGATTGTCCATATCGGGCAGGCGGTGATGAATCAGCCGGGTAACTCCATCGACTACTTTGCCAACACCACCTTCAACTACCCGACCATGGCCGAGGCGTATCGCGTGGCCGCGTTGAATGGCATGAACCGCTTGTTTTAAGCGGATCATTCGGGGCGGCGATTCGTGTGTCGACGCTTAAAAGCAGCGCGTGATGGTCAGGCGTTGCGCTGGTGCATCCAGCGTGCAAAGGCGCCGGCGGTGAAGAACATGAACACGCCATAGACGGCGGCCGGAATCACCATGGTTGGTGACACCATCGCACCCACGGCCATCGCCAGCGTGGTGTTGTGCACGCCCAGCTCGATGCTCACGGCCGTAGCCTGGCGGCCATTGAGGCCGGCCACGGTAGACAGCACATAGCTGATGGTCATCGCCAGCACATTCAGGCTGACCACGGCAAAGCCGACCACGGCGAGGTTGTCGCCAATGTGCTGGCGCTCGCTCCACAAGGCGGCGGCGACCACCAGCACGAAAAACACCATCGCAATCTTCTTCGCCAGCGGCTCATTGCGCACGGCCCAGGTTTCGGCTTGTGCGCGCACCAGCATGCCCAGACTGAGCGGAATCAGCGTGATGATCAGCACCTTCACCACGATGCCGCGCATGTCGAGCTGCACGGCCAGTTCGCCGCTCAGGAAATGGGCGCTGGCCAGGCTGAGAATCAGCGGCGTCATGACCACGGCCGCCACGCTGCTGATTGCCGTCATGGTGATGGACAGCGCCGTGTCGCCACGCGCCAGATGGGTCAGCATGTTGGCGGTGGTGCCACCGGGCGATGCGCCGAGCAGCACCATGCCCACGGCGAGTTCGGGCGGCAGCTTGAAGACCACGGCCAGCGTGAACGCTAGCAGCGGCGAGATCAGCAAGAGATTGAGCAGGCCGATGCTGATGCCGCGTGGAAACAGCACGACGCGGCGGAAGTCGGCGAGGGTCAGCGCCATGCCCAGACTGAACATGATGATGAAGAGCGAGACGGGCAGAAAGAGGGTGATGAAGACGCTGCTCATGAGTGACCCTGTTTTTATTGTTATTCAGGGATCATGCGCAGAATCGCTCGCCACGGCAAGCGATCGTGGCAGGGTTCGGTGTGAGGGTCAGACGCCGGTCAGTGGCGACTGTAAGTGCGGCGGAATGCCGACCGGGCGACGGCCTGTCACCGCCATCACGATGGCATTCTTGGCCTCGTAGGGGCGTGTCAGCACCGGGCTCCAGACAATCTCGCCCAGCTCTGAGCGCATGCCGATGCGGCCATGATCCAGCCAGCGTCCGAGCAGTGACTGATGTACCCAGACATCAGCGATGGTGGTGCAGGCGTAGAGCCGGGTACGGCGACCGGCAATGCCATCACGCAAAAGCAGCGTGCCATTGGAAATGAGCAGCAGGTTGCTGCTCTGGCGCAGCATGGCCAGCAGGCCGAACAAACTGAACGCCATCCAGCCGCCACCGCCACCTTGCGAGATCATGGCAAAGCCGAGCAGCCCCCAAAGTGCCCAGCAAGCGCCGAGAAGGGCTGATCCATGAGCCGAGTAGGCGGGTTGATCCAGGTGTGGCTTAAGGTCTGCATTCGAGGTCGCGAGTCGTAGATGCGACACGCGAGCAACGCTGCCACGCGTACCGAACTGGGGCAGCGGGCTGGCAGACATGCCGTCGCCGAGAGCATCGAGGGTGTCTAGGCTGTGCAGAGCCTGCTTGCGCCAAGTAGACATGGCATGGCGTCCTTTTAGTAGTCTTGTAGTCAAGATAGGCTGATTGCCGGCTGGCGGCGAGTGCCAGGCTGTAGCGGATTTGTAACGCACAAAAAAATGCCCCGGAAGTCCGGGGCAAAGCTCTAAGACGGGCACCGTTCAGGTGCTTGATTCCTGGCAAGCGTTAGAAGTTGTAGCGGGCCGTGAAGTGGAGGCGATCGAGATCACCCTCGGCGCCACCTTCAACCTTGCGCGTGGCATGTAAGCCTTCTACGCCGATGTCCAGCTTCGGGTTTACGGCATACATAAAATTAATCAGGCCGGAGGAGACACTTTTGGTGGCATCGGCGGTAACCGAGTCAGGGTTGTCGGCGGAGAAGACTGAGAACTGCAGGTTGCTGCGCAGCTTGTCTGTCCACATGTGGTGATAAGTGACATAGCCGGCGGTGATACCGATGAGGTCGAGCTCGCCGGTTGCGGTGTTGAGTGTGGCATCGTTACTGGTGTTGAGTGCCATGTAGCGACCGATGCCGTCGCCATGGGTGACCATGAAGCGAATGTCATCTTTGCTGCCGACTTTGATTTTGCCGGATACGGAGATGCCGTAGCCGGTTTTGCTATCACCGACATTGACGGCGCCTGCCGGATTCTTGGCTTTCAGCTGGCGTGCCAGACCTGCAACAGAGACATGCCCGAAATCGCCTTTTTGGGTGTAGCGAGCCACAAAGTCGGGAGCGACATTGTCATTGCTTTCAACAGGGGCAGCGCTCGGTGTGGCGTTCAATTTATTGCTGCCGACCACGGTCTGGCTGTTTTCCATGGAGAACTGCCACGGCCCTGTGGTATAGCGCACTTGTGGCTGGCGGCCAAACACGGCGCCATCAGACGAGCCAACAAAGTCAGCTGTTTCTGGCAGAGCGCCGAGGTCTTGGAAGGTGGTCCAGGCTTGGCCTGCCATCCATTTGCCATAGGTGAAGAAGGCTTGGCGCAGCTCAGGGCTGTAGCCGTTACTGATGCGTTCGTCACCTTGGGTCGAGCTGAGGAAGTCCATCTCGATATGACCTTTCAGGGCGTTGGCACCACCCGTTGGCGTTTCGGTGGTGACGATGAAGCGTGTTTGCTTGGCGTGCAGGTCGAAGAAGTTACGCGACTTGCCATTGGTGCCAGCAGTAGCCCCAGCACCGCCAAAGACGGGAATCTGGTTGGGCACATAGAAGTCACGACCGACTGTGCGGCCGACTTCGCCTTCAGAAAATTGTGAAGAGATGGCATCGAGCTTTACATAGCCCTTGAAGCCGAATTTGGTGTCGCTGACCTGCAGGCCACTGCTGCTTGCTGGGGCGGCCACGGAGGCCGGCTTAGCGGCAGCTTCCTGCACCTGCTGTTCGAGTTGCGCCAAGCGAGCTTTCAGCTCGGCGATGTCGCTGGATGCATCTGCCCAGCTGTTCAAGGGAAGCAACGCAAGGGCCAAAGGTGTGAGGCGAATGAGTTGTGCAAGGCGGCTCATGATTTTTATTCTCCAGCGCTAATGGGTGTGGTGACGGTATAGCGACGGAGTGGTGTGTAGCACCATTAGCCCTTAGTCTCTAAGACCTTGTGCGAGTGGTTTTTCGGCGGTAGTTGCGACCAAAGGCTAATGCGTACGACCGCCAAGTCAGCACATACTCGCGCCATCCCATGACTGATTGCTGAAGGAGCCCCTCATGAGCCAAGTCAAGACCTACGCCGTCCCGGAGCATTACAAAGGCGCGCGCAATTCGGCTGCCGATTACGAGCGCCGCTATCAGTTGTCCGTGACCGATCCCGAGGCTTTCTGGGCGGAAGAGGCCACGATTCTGGACTGGATGCAGCCGTTCACGCAGATCAAGGATGTGTCTTACAACGCCGAAGATTTCCGAATTCGCTGGTATGCCGATGGTGCTTTGAATGTGTCTGCCAACTGCCTGGATCGCCATCTCAAGGATCGCGCCGGCAAGACCGCCATCATCTGGGAAGGCGACAATCCGGCCGAGAGCCGTCACATCAGCTATCGCGAATTGCACGACGAAGTTTGCCGCTTTGCCGGCGTGCTGAAGGCCAAAGGCGTGAAGAAGGGCGATCGCGTCACCATCTACATGCCGATGATCCCAGAAGCGGCCGTGGCCATGCTCGCCTGTACCCGCATCGGTGCCGTGCATTCGGTGGTGTTCGGCGGCTTCTCGCCAGACTCGCTGGCCGGCCGCATTGAGGATTGCCAATCCACCATCGTGATTACGGCCGATGAAGGTTTGCGCGGCGGCCGTGCAGTGCCTCTGAAGAGCAATGTGGATAACGCCATTCGCACGCCGGCTGGCTCCGGCGTGAAGACCGTGATCGTGGTGCGTCGCACTGGGGGTTCGGTGAACTGGGAGGCCGGTCGCGATCACTGGTATCACGACCTCATGGCCGGCATGAGTGCCGACTGCCCGGCCGAGGCCATGAACGCCGAAGATCCGCTGTTCATCCTCTATACCTCGGGCTCGACCGGCAAGCCCAAGGGCGTGCTGCACACCACGGCGGGCTATCTGGTTTATGCCGCCAGCACCCACGCCAATGTTTTCGACCTGCGTGAAGACGATGTGTACTGGTGCACGGCCGATGTGGGCTGGGTCACCGGCCACAGCTACTCGCTCTACGGCCCGCTCGCCAATGGCGCCACCACGGTGATGTTCGAGGGCGTGCCGCAGTACCCGGACTGGAGTCGTTTCGGCCAGGTCGTGGACAAACACGGCGTGACCATTCTCTACACGGCACCGACGGCCATCCGCGCCATCATGCGTGAGGGCGATGCGCCGATGCTGGCGACTTCGCGTAAGAGCCTGCGCCTGCTCGGTTCAGTCGGTGAGCCGATCAACCCCGAAGCCTGGGAGTGGTACCACCGCGTGGTTGGCGATGGCCGCTGCCCGATCGTGGATACCTGGTGGCAAACCGAAACCGGTGGCGTGCTGATCTCGCCGCTGCCGGGCGCGACGGCCCTGAAGCCGGGCTCGGCAACGCTGCCGTACTTCGGCGTGCGTCCGGCCATTGTCGATAACGAAGGCCAGGTGCTGGATGGCGTTTGCGAAGGCAACCTGGTCATCCTCGATTCCTGGCCGGGCCAGATGCGCTCGGTCTATGGCGATCACCAGCGCTTCATCGACACCTATTTCAAGACCTTTGCCGGTGTTTACACCACGGGCGATGGCGCCAAGCGCGATGCCGACGGCTACTACTGGATCACCGGCCGCGTGGATGATGTGCTTAATGTCTCCGGGCATCGCATGGGCACGGCGGAAGTCGAGAGTGCGCTGGTGTCGCATCCGGCCATCGCTGAGGCCGCCGTGGTCGGTTTCCCGCACGACATCAAGGGCCAGGGCATCTTTGCCTATGTCACCCTGCAGGCTGGTTCAGAGCCCAGCGAGGCGCTGCGCAAGGCGCTGGTCGCCCATGTGCGCACGGAGATCGGTCCGATTGCCGCGCCAGACATGATTCAGTGGGCACCGGGCCTGCCGAAGACGCGTTCGGGCAAAATCATGCGCCGCATTTTGCGCAAGATTGCCGCCAACGAATTCGACGGGCTTGGCGACATCTCGACGCTGGCTGATCCGTCGGTGGTTGAGAGCCTGATCGCCGGTCGCAAGGCGGGCTAAAGTTGAAGCCAAGCAGGAGCAGGTCATGAAATTCGTCATTGCCGATGATCATCCGCTGTTCCGCGATGCCTTGAAGCGCACGGTGGCCGGGCTGTTTCCGGGTGCCGAACTGATCGAGGCTGACTCCACCGCCAGCCTGCAGACGCAGCTTGAGCGAACCGATGAGCCGGACTTGCTGCTGCTGGATCTGCACATGCCCGGCAGCTCCGGTTTCTCTGGGCTGGTGCATGTGCGGGCGCGCTATCCGGCGCTGCCGGTGATCGTGGTGTCGGGCAACGAAGAGCCGGGTGTGATGCGGCGGGCTATCGCCCACGGTGCCAGCGGTTACATCCCGAAGTCATCGTCGCTGGATGACATGGCGCAGGCGATCTCGGCGGTGCTCGATGGCGATGTCTGGCTGCCGGCGTCGGCAGCGGGCTCGCAGAAGACGCATCTCGCGCCCGACGAAGTGGATATTGCCCAGCGCATCCGCGACCTCACGCCGCAACAGTTTCGCGTACTCATGATGCTGGCTGATGGCCTGCTCAACAAGCAGATCGCCTACGAGCTGAATGTTTCGGAGGCCACCATCAAGGCGCACATGACGGCGATCCTGAAGAAGCTCGGGGCGTCGAATCGTACGCAGGCGGTGGTGGCGGCGGCACGACTGCAGCTCGATCCGAGCATGCGTATTGTGGAGGTGGTGGAGGAGGAGGATTGAGTCAGCTGGCTCGTGCTGCACTCACCAGCACATACCGCACCTCCTGCCGCCGGAACCAGTGTCTGCACAGCGCTCCGGTCGCGGCAATTTTCAGCCAGGCCAGCGAGCGGCGTTGAGGCGTTGGCAACTCGGCTGCCCGTCGCACGACGAACTCCGCGAATCCCTGCAAAACCTCACTATCCAGATACTCGATGCGAATGCCGTCGAAGCCCAGTCTTGTCAGCGTGCGTTGCAGCTCGTCAGCGCTGATAAAGCTGGCAGACGGGATGCCACTGAGGCGAGTCATGAGTCGCTGCTTGAGCTGCTGGGCCAGGTTGGTGCGCGCAGGGCGCAGCACGGTGGTAAAGGCGAGCCGGCCCTGCGGTCGTAAAAATCGTTGGGCCACTGCCGCGAAAGCGCCGAGTGAGTCGGCGTGATACGCGGCATCGACACACACTACGGCATCGCAACCAGCCGGGGGCAGCAATGCGGCGATGCTTTCTGGCAGGGGCAGTTGATCGAAGCGGCCTTGCTGCAGCGAGATGCTGGCCACCGGTGTGGCGTGTTGTTGCCAGCCAGCCACACAGCTCTGTTGCCGCTCAATGCCAATAGCCTGCGTGGCTGCAAATTGCTTTTGCCACAGCAGCAGACTGGCACCGTGACCGCAGCCTAGATCCACTACGCATTGGCCGGGCGCTGTGATGGCGGCCGCGCCAACGCGCGTGGCGAGCTGCTCGGCAGCATCGGCGTACTCAGTCAGCGCTGAGCCATCAGGCTGTTGCCAGCAGCCGAGGTTGGTCCATGCCGGCGATGGCATGTTGGCATCCAGCAGCGTGTGGGCTATCGCGAATGAGGCGTCGCTGTTGGTCATTAGCAAGAGTTCATGAGCAAAAGTTCATGCGGAGAGAGAGTCATGACTCAGGCCTGCCGGGTAGTTTGCAGCGCCGCCGCCACGGCTTGCGCCGAACGCACCGCCGACTCCAGCAACGGCACGCCGGGATAGGCCCAAGAGCCGCAGAAAAACACGCGACGATCCGGCTCGGCATGCAGCGCTGCCAGCTGTTCCTGCACGCTGCGGGTGCCTGCGTGAACCACCGCACGCGCTAGCGGCACCCGCGCGATGACCTGCTCTGGCGCCGGCTCGAAGAGCGGGTTCCAGGTTTGCAGCACAGGCGGCGCATCGGCCAGCGTCGGCTCCACGGCATTGACCAGCACCGTGAACATGGCGTCTTTCAAATCACGCGACATCTGGAAGTTGAGCGCGCTCCATTCGCTGTGCCGGCGCGGCAGAAAGCGGGTGTCGCTGTGTACCCAGAGTTCGCCGTGGTCGAAGCGGATGCCTTGCAGCAGCGCACGCTCGCGTGGGTAGTCGGCTGGGCTCAGGAAGTCGAGCTGATTGGCTTGGGTCGCGACTATGACGCGGTCAAACGCATCGCTGTCGCCACGGGCATTGCGAACTTGCAGCTGGCTGTTCTCCAGATGACTGACTTCGACCACCGGGCTGCCGCTAATGAAGTTGAGGCCCTGCGCCAGCCCGGCGACCAGCGCCGGTGTGCCGCCGGTGAGGCGGCGCAGCGTGCTGCCGTGCAGGATGGTATCGACTAGCAGCATGAGGTCGCGCGCTGGCC
>CALEYY010000213.1 GCA_937928295.1 uncultured Moraxellaceae bacterium | reverse complement strand
GGCTCGATGGCGTGCTGCCTCGCACCCAGCCTGGGGCTCCTCATCGCCGCCGAGGCGCTCGAAGCGGTGGGCGCGGCGCTGCTCATCCCCGCGTCGCTGGCGCTGCTGTTGCGCGCGTTCGACACGTCGCGCATCCCGGTGGTCGCAGCTACGCCAGTTTCCCCGTAAACTCCTACGAAGCCCAGGCCCGCCGGCTTGCCCGATTCCAGGAGCATGGCCATACGCCCGGAGCGATCACGACCCCCATCGAAACCCGCAGCGGCGAGTTTCCCCTGACCCTGGACCTGAGAACACCCCTTGCCCCCTGAGCGATCCGCCCTTCGAGTTCAGCCCTTCCTGGATAGCGGGGCGCAGGCGCGCCTGCGGGGCTGGCTCGACGGCTACCGCCCGCTGGCCGGGGTGCCGGACGAGCTGGTCCGGCCGGACGGTTCGACGCCGGAGGCGCGCAGGGCGGGCGCGCTGCTGGCAGCAGTTTTCGGGTCGCTGCAGCCGGTCAGCAGGATCACCGTGGCCAGCATAAGCAGGGGGACTTTAAAGGAGTGCATTGTTTTTCTTCCGGCGTGTTGGACGCGGCGCACACTACCGCCTTTCCTTGGGCAATCCTTGTATGGAACTATTGCGCCAGTGCCGTCAGAAGGATTTGCTAGCGTGAGCACACAAAAGATTGCCTACCTGTTTGACGGCTTGCTGGCTTTTTCCGGGTCGGATCTGCGCAATGAGCTGCACGCGCATTACTTTGCCTCGCTCTACATCGGCGATGCGGTTCGCGTTGAGCTGGAGGATGGTCGTTGCCTGCAGGGCGACTGCATTCTTGTGGGGCCGAATACCACGCAGGCATTCGATGCCGGTGGCCGGCCCTTCCTGGACTTGCTCATGGATCCCGAGAGCATTTACTTCGACATGCTGTCAGAGCGGTTAGGCCGGGCGGACGCTGTGGTGCTGGACGCTGCGGCCTTGCAGCCGTACCAAGACTCGCTCCGGTTGATTATCCGAGGTGAGGCAACTTGCGCCGATGCCCTGGAGATTGTGCTGCAAGTGATTTCGTTGCTGGGCAATCGCTTACCGGTCAGACGCCCCAAGGATCCGCGCATTACCGAGGTTGCCAGAGCGCTGTCTGCCGAGTTGCCGATTGACCCGCTGACGAGTGAGCTGGCGGCGCAATGCGACTTGTCCACATCCCGCTTCATGGCCTTGTTCAAGGCGCAGATGGGGTTGCCCGTCAGCCAGTACATCCTATGGCACCGCTTGTTGCTTGCCGCCCGCATGAGCCAGGATCGCCAGCGTTTCACGGATATTTCCGTGGAAAGCGGGTTCTATGACCAGGCTCATTTCACGCGCACGGTGCGACGCATGCTCGGCATTTCGCCCACGGCTCTGTATGGTCAGGTCTATTACTGCTTTGATTGATGCCGGCGCTCATGCCTGCTTGATGAATGCTCCGATCTCGTCCAGCGCCGCATTGGCCTCGGCGATCAGCGCGTTGAACATCTGGAAGTTGTGCCATAAGCCGGGGTAGATATGGCAGCTCACCGCCACGCCGGCGGCTTGGGCGCGCTCGCTGAATTGCAGCGCATCATCGAGCAGGATTTCTTCGCTGCCGGCCTGCACCAGCACCGGTGGCAAGCCGTGCAGGTCGGCAAACAGCGGCGATACGCGCGGGTCGTTTTCCGGGATATTGCCGCGATAGCCATCGCCGCCGCGCCGTAGCGCATGCGCCGTCACCATCGGGTCGCGACGGGCATTGCGCGCGACCGAGGGCAGGCTGAGCGTGATGTCCAGATAAGGCGAGATCATGACCAGCCCGGCCGGCATCGGCAGGCCGCGATCCCTTAATGTCAGCGCCAGTGACAGGATGTGCGCACAGCCGCCGGAGTCGCCGCCGAGCACGATCTGCTCGCCGCGCCAGCCCTTTTCCAGCAGGGCGTGATAACACGCCAGACCATCCTGCAACGCTGCCGGGTAGGGATGCTCCGGCGCTCTGCGGTAATCCACCATGATGACCTGAGCCGTGCCGCGCAGCGCCAACTCGCTGCCTAGCGCCCGATGCGTGTTGGCTGAGCCGGCAAAGAATGCGCCGCCATGAAAATGCAGCAGCACACGATCGGCGCGACCGGGCGGCGAAATACGCTCCACCGCCACGCCCGCGAGCGTGGTTTTCTCCACGATGGCCTCGGGCCGTGGCCGGAACAGCAGGGCGCCACCTTCCATGGCCTGACGCAGCACGACCACGGGCAGCGGCAGCAGGCTGGGCCATTTGAAGCTGGTGCGCAGGGCGGTTTTGACGATGCGGTGAGCGAGTGCTTGTGGCAGTTTCATGTGGTCGTTCCTGTCTTGGCTTTTGCGCTGCCGCCTGTATTGCCGCTTGTTTTGGCCGGGCGGGCGAGCTTGTTGATGCGCTGTTCGTAGCCCGCATGGGCGGCGTGGTCAAGTTGGCTGAGAATGCGATCATCGCCCAGCAGTCGGCGGCCGCGCACCTGCAGCCAGCTTGGAATCAGCGTGTAGGCACTGTGCGCCATCTGCAGATAATCCGGCACCGCCACCATCAATCGGGGTTTCAGCAATGCGCCAACCACAGCCTCGGCGACTTGCTCCGGGGTCACGGACGGAATGATGCTGGCGGCTTTCTCGGTGCCCGAGGTTAGCTCGGTCAGCACCTTGGACGGCATGATGCAGGTGAATTGCACGCCGCTGTCGCGATATTCCCCGGCGACCGCTTCAGTCATGCCGACCACAGCAAACTTGGTGCCGGTGTAGACCGCCGAGCCCGGCAGCGCAAAGCGCCCGGCCAGCGAAGCGATGTTCACGATATGACCGCTGCCCCGCGCCAGCAGGCCGGGCAGGGCGATCTGCATGCCGTGAATCACGCCGCGAAAATTGATGTCGATCTGGGCATCGGCCAGCGCCGGATCCTCATCGAGAAAATAGCCCATGGGCATGATGCCGGCGTTGTTGATCAGTGCATGCAGCGGCCCCAACGCCGCTTCCGTGCCGGCGATGAACTCGCCAAACGACGCTCGATCGCGCACATCTAGCCGGCCGGCATGCGCACCGATGCGCAATGCCTCGCGCTCGGCCAGCGCCACATCGATATCGCCGATGCTGACGCGCGCGCCCTGAGCGATCAGCGCCTCGGCAATGGCCAGACCGATGCCGCGCCCGCCGCCGGTGATGGCAATGACCTTGCCTCTAAGCGAGCCTTGCGGTGAATTTTTGGACATGAGGTATCTCCCGGCTCAGGCCGTGTGCTGGTTAATCTGCTTTTGAATAAGGTAGTCGTCGAGCTTGAAGCGACTGAGCTGGCGGCGCATCTCCAGCGTGCTCCATGGCCACACCGTGCTGTTGCGGCCATTACGGTCGATGAAATAGCTGCTGCAGCCGCCGCGATTCCACACCGAGTCCTGCAGGGCGGCCTGCACGCTGGCATTGAATTCAGCCATCCGCCCCGGTTCTGTCTCGATGCTGGCGATGCCTTGCGCCCGAGCCTGCACGATGGCATCCACGATATAAGCGAGCTGGGCCTCAATGATGAGAAATGCCGACGAACTCACGGCAATGTTGGGGCCGAACATCAGAAAACCGTTGGGACAACCGGCGACCATCGTGCCCATATAGCCTTCCGGGCTGCCCTGCCAGACCTCGGCCATGCTCTCGCCGTGACGATTAAACACGCGCCTAGCAATCGGCGGTTCGGCGACTTCAAAGCCGGTGCCGAGAATGATGACATCGACCTCGCGTGCGCTGCCGTCAGCCGCGATCAGCGTCTTGCCGCGCACTTCGGCGAGGGCGCTGCTAATCACATTCACATTGGCCTGCACCAGCGCCGGATACCAGTCGTTGGATTGCAGCACGCGCTTGCAGCCGATCACATAGTTCGGTGTGAGTCGCTGGCGCAGCTCGGAGTCTTTCACCGTGCGCCGCAGGTTGAACAAGGCCAGGCGCTGGAATTGCTTCATCGCTGCCACACTCTGCATGCCGCCGTTGAGCGTCTCGAAAATTCCGAAGACAGCCCCGCGCACGGCCAGCTGCGCCAGCGGCAGGCGTTTGAACAGCCGCTGCACCAGCGGCGGCAGCGCCTGATCCATCTTCGGCAAGACCCAATGCGGCGTGCGCTGGAACACGCTGAGATGGCCCACGACGGGCTGGATCTCCGGCACAAACTGAATGGCTGACGCGCCGGTGCCGATCACGGCCACGCGCTTGCCGCGCAAGTCGATGTCATGTCGCCAGCGCGAGGAATGGAATATCTCACCGTCGAAGCTTTCCAGCCCCGGCACTTTCGGCAGCACCGGCTCGTGCATGGGTCCGCAGGCCATGATGGCGAAGCGGGCGCGGAGCTCGCCCTGATTCGTGTTGATGACCCAGCATCCGTCGGCATCCGACCACGCCGCCTTCAGGGCTTCGTGCTGAAAGCGCACATGCGGCAATATGCCTTCGCGCTCAGCCGTATTCTGCAGATAGCGCTTGATCTCGGCCTGACCGGCAAAGACGCGGCTCCAGGACGGGTTCGGCGCGAACGAATAGGAGTACAGCGCCGATGGCACATCGCAGGCGCAACCGGGGTAGGTGTTCTCGCGCCAGACGCCGCCCAGCTCGTCGGCCTTTTCCAGCAGCAGAAAATCGTGGATGCCGGCTTCGCGCAGCTTGATGGCCGCACCCAGCCCAGCAAAACCGCCGCCAAGAATGATGACTTCGTGCAAGTGATGTTCTGTGTTCATGAGCGCGATCCGTGAATGTGACTGACTGACCATTTACGGAACACAATGTCAGTTAAGGAATTTAATGTCAAATAATGCCGCATTCGTCATTTTCTGCACGGTCAGCTAAGATCGCCTCATGAGCGAAGATCCCAAACTTTCCCGCGCCGAGCGCAACCGTCTGCAGCTGCGTGCCGACATCCTGCAGGCTGCCTTTGTTGAGTTCTCCGAGCGCGGCTATCACCAGACCGCGATTGCTGATATTGCGCGCCGGCTCGGCATTGGCCACGGCACGTTCTATCGCTACTTCGAAAACAAGCGCGACATTCTTGAGCATGTCATCCAGGACACAGCGCTGCAGTTGACCGCGCTGCTTGCCGCCGCCTTCGCCATGAAGACGCGCGATGAATGGGCCGCGATCTTCGCCGAAAGCGATGCCTGCGTGGCGCCCATCCTCTCGATGAGCGAGGCGCCATCCCATCCACACAATGCCGCGCGCGGCACCTTCGTGACGCGGGATGGCACGCTGCAACCCGCCCCTGCCCCGCGCTTTTTGGCAACTCCGGCCGCCATCCAGTGGCCGTCGTCTGCCGAGCTGCACAGTGCGGGAGACATTCTTTCCGACTGGGATTGACTTGGTGCCAATTGCCCGGAACGTTTCGGGCAGAGATC
>CALEYY010000212.1 GCA_937928295.1 uncultured Moraxellaceae bacterium | reverse complement strand
CGACGCTCTTCCGATCTTTTCACACACCGGACATTCGCGGCTGAGGCGCGTGTGTACAAAACTGGCATCGGCCATGCAGGCGCGGTTGATCAGCACCTGCGCGGCGAAGGCCTCGTGAATTTCCCAGACATCAATGTCATCAAAGCCCAGTCCGTTGCGTGCCAGCAAGCGCGGGATGGACATGGCCGGGCCCAGCAGCATCTCTTCCTCCAGACTGTCCACACCGGTGAGCAGGTAGTCGCGCACCACGGCCAGTGGCTTCAAGCCTTCAGCTTGGGCGTGGCCGAGGCTGCCCAGCAGTAGGGCGGCGGCACCGTCGGTGAAGCGCGAGGCATTGCCAGCGGTGATGATTCCGCTCTGGCGATCAAATACCGGTGGTAACAAGGCCAGTTTCGCTTCGCTGGCATCGGCACGCGGCGTGTTGTCGGTGCTGGCTATCTGGCGAGCGTCAATAGCCACCGGCATGATCTGCTTCGCGTAATGGCCGCATTCCGTGGCGGCGATGGCGCCGGCATGGCTGCGCGCGGTGTAGTGGTCGCATTCAGCGCGGCTCAGGCCGAATTTGCGTACCATGGCTTCGCAAGCCACGCCCATGGTCATGCCGGTGGTGTAGTCGCTGCCGGTTGGAATATCGAAGCTGAGGTCGCTAGGGCGCAAGCCGCCCAAAACCTTCAGGCGGTCACGAGTGCCTTTGCGCTGACGCAGCTTCATCAGGCTGCGGCGAATGTTTTGCGACAGGCGCACCGGCACATCCGAGAAATTTTCGGTGCCGGCGGCAATGCCCAGATCGAGCCGGCCCAAGGCAATCTGGTCGCATAGAGTCATCACGCCCACATTCGGCGAAATGCCGGCCATGGCCACGGTATAGGCAGGGATACGGCTGGGCAGGCCGGCGGCGAGCATCGCCTCACGGGCGACATTGGTGGTTTCCACTTCATGCAGCACGGTGCCCATGATGACCAGTTCGATGGTCGCCGGATCGACGCCGGCGCGATCGAGCAGACCGCGCAAGGCATGAGCACCGAGTTCGTAGCTCATGAGCTCGGCATACAGGCCGGCGCTGTCGAGAAAGGGTGTGCGGGCTCCAGCGAGGATGACCGGCAGGCGATGTTCGGGTATGGCGGTGAATGCAGTTTTCATGGCGATCACCGTGCTTGCGGCAGAAAGCTGCCGACCTGGTAGAGATTGCTGGCGGCATCGGTGAGACGCAGTGCATGCCGGCCTTCGGCATCGGCGCTGGCGGCGACCTGAATCAGCAGCGGAGGGCTGGGCAGCGGCAGTGGCTTGATGAAGCGCACATCGATGTCGGCAATCGTGTGCCCGGCATTTTTTATGGCTTCGAAGACCTGCGCGAACGCCCCGTAGCCATGCATGATGCAGCCTCGAAAGCGGGTGTGCCGGGCCAGCATCGGCAGCGTGTGGATCGGGTTGAAGTCGCCGGTGAGCAGAAAGAATTTCACGCCCTCGTCGGCTCCGGCCTGCCAGTGGCCGATGGTTTCAAAGTCAGGTTCGGCGCGCTCCGCTTCAACGCCGGCCGGGCGCTTGCGCAGGACCACGGCGGCATAGGAGTCGATCTCCAGTGCTTTGGGCTGGCTGGCGGTTCCGACTTCCACTCGGCTGTGAACGCGGGCGCGAAAACCATCGTCGCTGGCGTCTATTAGGCGGCCGCGCAGCTGCAACGCTTCACCTTGCGGCAAGGGCTGATGGATGCGGATATGCACGCCTTGATTGAGCACGCTGAGCATGGGGTAGGGCGATTGTGCCGTGAGCTGCGCGATCAGGCCGAGGCCAAGCTGGCTGCTGGCCAGATGTGGCGGAATGCTGCTGCGGTAACGCTCCGTGCCAGCGCGCGACCATTGACTGTAAGCCTGCAGCAAGGCCGGTACGGGTGCCGGCAACTGCTGCGTGACCCATTCACCGCGCTGGCGGTCGGGCAGCGGCAGGTAAGACATCACGGCGCCTTTGAGCATAGCGGTGATGTTCGGCAACTGTTGGCGCAGCAAGCTGGCAGGGACTTTTTCGGACAATGCAGCAGGCATGGTGTGGCTCCGGTCAGGGGGGTATGGCGTGATGGCATCTTGCCGGCGACGCCCCCGTGCCGGTAGTCGCGAATGGCGACAGTCGGCATGTAGAAAGTGACAGGCATCGCCAGCCTGCGCTATGGTCGGCGGTTTGCATGTACTGCAGCCCCCTGTTTAACGGAGTGACGCCGCCGGTGAAGTATCCCGCCACTTATGTTCGCCTGCTGGCACGCGCCCTGCGCCTAGATCCTGCCGGCCAGGAGCGCTTGCTCGCCGGTACTATGCTGACGCCTGCGGACCTGGCGGTGCTCGATCAGATGATCAGCGAGCCGGAGCAGGTTCGTATTGTGCGCAACGCCATCGCGCTGGCCGGTCGTGCCGACTTTGCGCTGGACATCGCATCGCGCATGCCGGTTGCGGCTCATGGCCCGCTGGGCGCCTTGTTGTCGGCCTCGGAAACTTTGCTGGATGCGTGGGCTGCACTGGAGCGCTATCACGCGTTGCGGGTTCCCGGAGTTCAGATCAGCCGCGCTTTCAGCGGCGAATACATGGCCATCCGCCTAGAGCTTCAGCTGCCCATGGACGAGGTCGGACTGTTCTGTCTGGAAGCCATGGCGGTGACGGTGCAGCGTGGTATCGAGCTGGTGATCGGTCGCCGCTTGCGTGAAGCCGTGATTCGTTTCGGCTATCCGGCACCGGCGCATGCCGGAGCTTATGCCGGCTACTTCAACAGTCCCTACAGCTTCGCTGCCGAAGACACCGTGATACTGGTACCGATGCAGCTGCTGAAGCAACCCAACCCCTTTCGCGACCGCGCTATCTATGAACAGGCCTTGCGCCAGTGCGAGCAGCTGGAGCAGGCCCGACGCGAGGAGAGTAGCTGGAGTTTGCGCATCACGCGGTTGTTGCAGCAGCATCCGGGGCAGCTCTGGAGCCTGGCCAGCATGGCCGATCACCACGGTCTGTCGGCCCGCACGCTGATGCGCTATCTCAAGACTGAGGGCACGAATTATCAGGCGTTGCTGGATGCCGAGCTGGCGCGCCAGGCGGCGGCGCACTTGATGTCGCCACGACATACCGTGGAGTCAGTGGCGCTGGCGTTGGGTTATCAGGATGTGACCGCATTCCGGCGTGCGTTTCGGCGCTGGTATGGCATGCCGCCTTCGGCCTGGTTGCAGCAGCGCGCGCGTTGAGCTGGCTCAGTCGCCCCGCGCTGCAGGCTTTCAGCCCGGCGGCGCCGGGTTGATCACGCTTTCGCCGTAAGGCGTGGTTGGGAACTTGCCATCGAGCATGAGCTGGAGCTGGTCGAAGCCGGCGCGGATGACGGGGTGGCCGTAGTCGCCCTCGAAGCCGTGGCCGGTGAGGTTGAGCCCTAGCTCGTCGTTCACATCGGGGGCTTCGCCGCCGGTGACCAGCCCGATGTCGCCGGTGAGCGTGGTGCCGCTGGTCTGCGTGGCGCCATCAAAGATGACATTGAAGAACTGCGTGGAAATGCCCGCTGCCAGCAAGGCCGTGGCCATTTCGCGGCCCTGGTTGTAGGGCACTAGACCGTCGTTGAAACCGTGAATCACCGCCACCGCCTGTAAGCCGCCGGACTTCATGGTCTGGGCATTCAAGGCCGGTGAGCGGCGCACATATTCCTGGGTTTTGTCGGCGGGTGTGCCGCCAACATCGCGCTCCATGCCGGCGGCCGCATCGGGCAGGGCGGCGTTGGCTTCAATCCAGCTTTCCGTGAGGTTGCTCAGACCTTCCACATCCACCCAGTAGTCATACAGGCTTTTGCCGGTGGGCGATTGCTTGGCGGACTCCGTGATGGCATTGCCGCAGACATTGCCGCCGAGGCTGACGCCCAGGGCATACACGGTCTTGATGGACGGGAAGCGCTTGAGCGCATTGCGGGTGGCGATGATGGTGTCTTCGGCACCGCGCAGCGAGGGGAAGCCGAAGTTATCGCGATAGTTGGTGGAGACCACGGCGATGTCTGGGCTGGCGGTGCGCTGCATGTGCACCAGCCAGGCGTCTTCGACCGTGTGGCCGTAGCCATGGCAGAACACGACCAGCTTGGTGGGCTGCGAGTCGGGCACAAAGGCCATGGTGGCCATGACGGTTTCGCCGTCGGTGCTGCGCGCGCTGGGCAAGAGCTGTACGCCGCCGGGGTTGTTGTCGCTGCCGCCGGGGCAGGCGCTCAAACAGCAGGCGAGGGCAGTGACAGCGAAGGCGCGAAGCAGCATGGCAGATTCCGGTTTGTTGTAGTTATGTAACCGGAATCTACCACAAAGCCTACTTTAACGCGTGATGCGCTCGCCGAGGAAGGTGAGCAGATCGGAGATTGCTACATCAGCTTCATCACCATTGCGGCGGCCCTTGTACTCCAGCGTGCCGGCATCCAGACCCTTCTCGCCTACGACGAGGCGATGCGGAATGCCGATCAGCTCAGCATCGGAGAACTTCACGCCGGGGCGCTCGTTGCGGTCGTCGAAGAAGACTTCGTAGCCGGCGGCGGTGAGCTGCTCGTAGAGCTTGCTGCTTTCGTCCTGGATGCGGATGGACTTGGCGTAGTTCATCGCCACCAGTGCGATCTGGAACGGCGCGATGGCATCCGGCCAGATGATGCCGCGCTCGTCGTGATTCTGCTCGATGGCCGAGGCCACCACACGGGTCACGCCGATGCCGTAGCAGCCCATGGTCACCACCAGCGGCTTGCCATCTTCGCCGAGCACCTTGCAGTTCAGCGCTTGCGAGTATTTCTGGCCGAGCTGGAAGATGTGGCCGACTTCGATGCCGCGCTTGATCACCAGCGTGCCCTGGCCGCAGGGCGAGGCATCGCCCTCGACGACATTGCGGATGTCGGCGACCAGCGCCGGTTCCGGCAGGTCGCGGCCGAAGTTGACGCCGCTGAGGTGGAAGCCGGCCTGGTTGGCGCCGCAGACGAAGTCGCTCATGGCGACGACGGTGCGGTCGGCGATCACGGTGACATCTTTAGCGACAGCCTCGCTCTTGAAAACAGGCCCGATGAAGCCGGGCACACAGCCGAGCGTCGCCACGATTTCGGCTTCCGTGGCGAGACGGAAGTCCTTGAGGCCGGCGAGCTTGCCGGCCTTGATTTCGTTCATGTCGTGATCGCCGCGCACCAGCAGCAGGAAGAAGCGCTGCTGTTCTGGCGCTTGGGGCTCAGCCTTGGGCTTGGCTTTCAGCGTGGCAGCATCCACCGGCACCGGCGCGACCACAGCAATAGCTTTCACGGTCTGCGTGACCGGCACACCCAGCAGGGCGGCGACATCGGCGCAGGCGGTCTGCGTTGGCGTGGCAACTTGCGTCAGGGCTTGCGTTGCAGCGGCGCGGGGCGCGCTCGGGGCCAGCGCTTCGGCCATCTCGATGTTGGCGGCAAAGTCGGAGGCGTCGGAGAACGCGATGTCGTCTTCGCCGCTGGAGGCCAGCACATGGAACTCATGCGAGCCATCGCCACCGATGGAGCCGGTGTCGGCCTGCACCGGGCGGAAGTCGAGGCCGAGGCGGGTGAAGATGCGGCAGTAGGCGTCATACATGACATCATAGGTCTGCTGCAGCGAGGCCTGATCGGTGTGGAACGAGTAGGCGTCCTTCATGATGAATTCGCGTGAGCGCATGACGCCGAAGCGCGGGCGGATCTCGTCGCGGAACTTGGTTTGCACCTGGTAGAAATTCACCGGCAGCTGCTTGTAGCTCTGCAGCTCCTGACGCGCCAGATCGGTGATGACTTCTTCGTGGGTCGGGCCGAGCACAAAGGCACGGTCGTGACGGTCTTTGAAGCGCAGCAGCTCCGGGCCGTATTGCACATAGCGGCCGGACTCTTCCCAGAGCTCGGCGGGCTGTGTGACCGGCATCAGCACTTCCAGCGCACCGGCGCGGTCCATCTCTTCGCGAATGATGCGTTCGACCTTTTTCAGCACGCGGTTGCCCAGCGGCAGCCAGTTGTACAGGCCGGTGGCGACCTTGCGGATCATGCCGGCGCGCAGCATGAGCTGGTGCGAAATGACTTCGGCGTCGGCCGGGGTTTCACGAAGAGTGGCAAGCAGGAAGCGACTGGCGCGCATGGTGGGTTCCAAATGGGCTGAATTGGCAAGGCCCGCATTGTAAGGAGCGATGGCCATGCTGGCTATAAGAGGCTGGCTACAAGAGGCTGGCCATACGGGATTGCCGGTGCTCATTACGCCGATGTTTCAGGATATGCTTTGCGCCTTAATGAAAAGGGCTTACAAAGGGCTTGCCGATGAAAATGACCGCCACCGAAGTGAATGACTTCATTCACAGCACCATCCCCATGTTCAAGAATGCCGGCTGTCGTGTTGAAACCGTTGCCGAAGGCTGGATCACGGTGCGTCAGCCTTATAACGAAGGCACGCTGCGCGCCGGCGGCAGCATCTCCGGCCCGACCATGATGGCGCTGGCCGATACCGCCATGTATGCGCTGATTCTGGCGTCGCTGGGCCCGATTGGTCTGGCCGTGACGCAGAACCTGAACATCAACTTCCTGCGCAAGCCGCGCAATGCCGACCTCATTGCCACGGCCCGTTTTCTGCGTCTGGGCAAACGGGCGGCGGTGATTGATGTGCTGATTCACGCCGGCGATGACCCGGAGCCGGTTGCGCAGGCTACGGGCACTTACGCGATCCCTGCGGCTTAGCTACACTCACGGCATTCGCGGCCCG
>CALEYY010000211.1 GCA_937928295.1 uncultured Moraxellaceae bacterium | reverse complement strand
ACGAGATCATCAAGTGTGACTGGAGTTCAGACGTGTGCTCTTCCGATCTCCTGGAACTCGGCATCGAAGCCGTACTGGTAGGTCGTGGCACGCAGATCGCGACCGAATTTCTGGTGCATGGCATCGTCAGACAGATAGGTGATGTGACCGACCATGCGCGCCAGCGACAGGCCCACTTCCGGCACCACGCCCTTAGCGTAGTAATGGCCGCCATGAAAGTCCGGATCGCGGCGGATGGCCTGACGCGCCACCTCGTTGAAAGCGATGTTCTGCGCCGACAGCTTCGGCGCACTGGCGATGATCACCGCGTTGGCAATCCGCTCCGGCTGATCGATGCTCCAGCGCAGCACCTGCATGCCACCCAGCGAGCCACCAACTACAGCGGCCCAGCACGCAATGCCGAGATGATCCGAGACCTGCGCCTGCACCTTGACCCAGTCACGCACCGCCACCAGCGGAAAATCCGGGCCGAACGGCACACCGGTATCCGGGCAGATGGACGACGGCCCGGTCGAGCCGTGGCAGCCGCCGAGGTTGTTCATGGCCACCACAAAGAAGCGATCGGTATCGATGACCTTGCCCGGCCCGATGGCGGCATCCCACCAGCCCGGCTTGGCTTTGGCCGGATCTTCGCCAGCATGGAAACCGGCGGCATGATGATGCCCGGACAGCGCATGGCAGATCAGCACGGCATTGCTGCGCTCGGCGTTGAGCGTGCCGTAAGTCTCGTAAACGATGTCGTAGGCTTTCAGCACGCGGCCGCTGGCCAGCGTCAGCGGCGTGTCGAAATGCACCGTCTGCGGCGTGGCAACGCCAACGCTGTCGGCGGGATAGACAAAAGGTGTGGCGTCGGACATCA
Source organism: uncultured Moraxellaceae bacterium (assembly GCA_937928295.1). Taxonomy (GTDB): domain Bacteria; phylum Pseudomonadota; class Gammaproteobacteria; order Pseudomonadales; family Moraxellaceae; genus Perlucidibaca. Next base: position 5,862 of record CALEYY010000211.1, on the reverse strand, counting down.
GGCGGGGTCTCAGCCAATAGCAATCAGGACAGTGGCAACAGTTTACGCAGGGCCTCGGGAAATTGCGACGGGGCAACAATGCGCCAGCGCTTCTGGCGGCTGCTGGCGCCGCTGACCATGACCACCTGAGCCTTGCTCACGCCAAAGGCATCGGCGAGAAAGCGCTGCATGGCGTCGTTGGCCTTGCCGTCCACGGCCGGGGCCTGGATGCGCACCTTCAGAGCATCGCCATGAAGACCGGCAAATTCGCTGCGGCTGGCACCGGGCTGGGCGTGGATAGCCAACAGCACATCGGCCCCATCACGCTGGATAGCCGCGTGGCTCAGCCCGCCCCCACCAGCGCCAGCGCCGTGGGATACGCCGACTTCACCAGAATCTCGAAGATCTGGATGGCCAGAAAGGCGATGATCGGCGACAGATCCAGGCCACCCATGCTCGGCAACAGGCGACGGCACGGCGCCAGAATGAATTCGGCGAGCTGAAACACCGGCATCAGCGCCGGGCTGACGCCGCCCGAGGCCATGCTCACCCAGCTCAGGATGACCATGAGCAGAATCAGCCAGAAGAAGAAGCTCGATGCCGCCAGCAACAGGCTGAACAGCGTGGTCACCGCCAGCAAGGCGGGCGTGACAGCCTGTTCGGTGAGATAGGCCGTGGCCGACAGTTGCACCAGCTTGACCACGAAAATCAGCACCAGCGCGGCGAAATCCAACCCGAACAAGGCCGGGATGACGCGACGCAGCGGGTGCAGGATCGGGCTGGTGGCCTTCACCACAAACTGCGACATCGGGTTGTAGAAATCAGCCCCCGAGGCTTGCAGCAGAAAGCGCAACCAGACCAGCATCAGAAACACGCTACAGGCGGTGTTGATCAACAACAGGGCAATCTGGCTCAGCGGATCCATCTCAAACACTCCTCAACATTAGTCGGCAGCGCCGAGCTCAAGGGCCATTTGTGCGCCATGATCGGCACAGGCGCGCAGGGCACGCTCGAAAATGACACTGAGTTCGGCTTGATCAAATACTTTCACGGCCTGCTCGGTGGTACCAGCCGGCGAGGTCACGCGACGACGCAGTTCGGCTGGCGCGACATCGGCGGTGATGGCCATTTGGGCGGAACCCAATGCCGTCTGCAGCGTCAGCGCGCGAGCATCGCGCTCGTCCAGCCCGAGGCGAACGCCGGCGGCAATCATGGCTTCCATCACATAAAAGAAGTAGGCCGGGCCGGAGCCGGAAACGGCGGTCACGGCATCGATCAGATCTTCCTGCTCGACCCAGAGCGTGATGCCGACCGCGCCCAGCACCTGCTCGGCAAGACGGCGCTGCTCGTTGCTGACACGGGCGTTGGCAAACAGGCCGGTCGCGCCGGATTGCACCAGCGCCGGCGTGTTCGGCATCGCGCGCACGACCGCAAGATCACCGCCGAGCCAGCGCTCCAGACTGTCGCTGGGGATGCCGGCAGCTATCGACAGAATCAGTGGCTGTCGGCGCTGCACCACGGCCGCAATCGGACGCAGCACATCGGCCATGACCTGCGGCTTTACTGACAGCACCAGCATGTCCACCGATGCCGCCAGCACGGCGTTGTCGGTCACGGTTTTGCAGCCACGCTCGGCGTGCGGCGCCAGTTGCGCGGCATTGCTGTCGGACAGCCAGAGATGGCTCGCCGGCCAGCCCTGCGCGAGCAGACCGCCGACCAGTGCCGACGCCATGTTGCCAGCACCGATGAAGCCCAGTTGCGGGTAGCTTGAATGACTCATGCTTGCACTCGATTATTCGCTTTGCGGCGCAGGTCTCGCGCCAAAAATGGCGGTGCCGATACGCACCATGGTGCTGCCTGCCGCCACGGCCTCCGCCAGATCATCAGACATCCCCGTAGAGAGCGTGTCGAACGGCTGGGCGGCCAAAGCCGGCAGTCTAGCGAGTAAATCCGAAGCTGTCTTTGCCAGCAGCGCATGAGCGCCGACATTGCCCGGCGCGGGGATGGCCATGAGCCCGCGCAGGCGCAGGTTCGGCAGCGCCAGAACGGCCTCGGCCAGCGCCGGCAGATCGGTCAGGGCACAGCCGGACTTGCTGTCTTCCGCGTCGATATTGACCTGCAAACAGACCTGCAGCGGTGGCAACTGCGCCGGGCGCTGGGCGGACAGACGCTGGGCGATCTTCAGCCTGTCTACCGAATGCACCCAATCGAAGTGCGCTGCGACCTGTTGCGTCTTGTTGCTTTGCAGCGGCCCGATGAGATGCCACTGCAAGGGCAAGTCCGCCAGCGCAGTCATCTTGTCTAGCGCTTCCTGCACATAATTCTCGCCAAAGGCGGTCTGCCCGGCGGCATGCAACGAGCGGATGGCCTGCGCCTGGTGCAGCTTGCTCACCGCCAGCAAGCTCACGCTGTTCGCTGGCCGACCGGCCGCCTGCTCGGCAGCCCGCACCCGTGCGATGACCGCCTGCCAGCGGGCCAGCAGTTCGGTGTCAGTTTTTTCCGGCGGATGCACTAGCGAAACCTCGCAGCGTGGTCTTTGCTTTTAGAGCAGGGATTGTCGCAAACCTATGGCGACAAACCTAGCGCGGCGCATTAGCGGCTGCTCGTTTATGGATGCTCGTTTATAGAAAGGAGGCCAGGATGGCTGAAGATGATCGCTGGCTGCTCTCAGCCTGGGCGCAGGCGTTGGCCGCACAAGCTGCCGACCTGCATTTAAGCAGCGGCCAAATGCCGTTGATGCGCTGTCGCGGCCAGCTCGTGCCACTGCCAACTGGCACGCCCTGCCCGGCTTGGCCGTGGCCGGGTCTGGCCACCTACTTTAGCGATGCCCATGCGCAGCGCCTGCTGCAAGGCCAGACCGCCGGCGAAGCCGAAGGCGCTTTCGAGCACCCCACGCTGGGTCGCGCGCGCTGGAGTCTTGCGCGCAGCGATCACGGCCTCATGCTGGTGATGCGCCTGATTCGCGGGCAGATCCCGAGCCTGTGGGAAGTTCAGCTCGACACCACGCTGGCCCATCGCCTGCTTCCCGCACAAGGGCTGGTGCTGATTACCGGCGCGACCGGCTCGGGCAAGTCCAGCACGCTGGCGGCACTCGTCGAGCATCGCCGCCAAACGCAGGGCGGCCATGTCATCACCCTCGAAGACCCCATCGAGTTTCGCTATGGCGACGGGCAAGGCGGTGAGCAGAGCCAGCATCAAGGCCGCATCAGCCAGCGCGAAATCGGCCGCGACAGCCCGAGCTTTGCCAACGCCCTGCGCGCGGCGCTGCGACAAGACCCCGATGTGCTGCTGATCGGCGAACTGCGCGATGCCGAAACGGCGCGGCTGGCGCTGTCGGCCGCCGAGACCGGGCATCTGGTGCTGACCACGCTGCACACGGCATCCGCCGTCGGTGCGATTGACCGCCTGCTCAGCCTGTTCCCACCCGACGAACAGGAGCTGGCCCAAGCCCTGCTCGCCGAAACGCTGATCGGCGTGCTGGCACAGGAGCTGATCTGGCAGGATGGCCAGGCGCGCGCCCTGCGCGAAGTGCTGATCGCCACCTCGGCAGTGCGGCATCTGATTCGCGAACACCGGCTGGCGCAGATTCACAGCGTCATGCAGACCGGTAGCAGTTTAGGCATGCAGACACGGGCGCAGGCTTGGGAGCGTGGCGGGTTCAGTTGATGCGACGGCGCATGCCTATGCCGCACTAAATGTTGCAAAAACAACATTTAGTGGTTAAATAAAACAAATACATCAGGAATCTTCCATGAGCGCACTCGCCAACAGCAAACCCGAACCCGCATTGGTTCTGGCAAAAGCCGTCGTCAATGCCGGCAAAGGCTTGGGCCTCACGCAAGAAGAGGTCGGCCAGATCATTGGTCGCGAACGATCCACCCTGTCTCGCAGCGGGCTCGCCCCTGACTCCAAGCCGGGTGAATTGGCCTTGATGCTGATTCGCTGCTATCGCGCGCTGTTTGTGCTGGTCGGTGGTAAAGACGCTGACATGCAGCACTGGATCAGCACCCCCAACCATCATTTGGGTGGCACGCCCAAAGAGCTGCTCAAGCAGACCCAAGGACTTGTGCGCACGATGACCTACCTTGATGCGATGCGTGGCAAAGTCTAAGCATGAGTATGGTGGCCGAGCCGTGGGCATCCCTGAGTCGGGAAAGCGCATTTTCGCCAATCGAGGGCAAGCTGTGGCGGTTTGTGGAAAGCCAGGAACAAGTGGCGACCAATAGCCTGGTTAGTTCAATGGACGAAAGTGCCGTGCTCGAACAGCTGCTGGAACGCCAGAAGCCGCCTTATCCCGCAGGGACAGAGCGGCTTCACTACTTGCTGGCCACGCCGTTCCGATACCCGCCGCTACCGTGGGGCTCGCGCTTTGGTCGTGAATGGGAGCCCGGCATTTTCTACGGCTCCTGCGACTTGCAAACCGCCCAGGCTGAGACCGCCTATTATCGTTTCCGATTTTGGCAGGGCATGAGTGTGCCGCCGCCCTCCGGCGTGCTGATCACGCAGCATGACTCATTCAGTGCGAACTACGCCTGCGCAACGGGCGCAAAGCTTCAGGACCCGCCTTGGTCGCAGTGGCAAGAGTCCTTGACGCGTCGCGGGGATTACAGCGTGTCGCAAGCGGCCGGCAGCTGGCTCAGGGAACAGGGTGTTGAGGGCTTCGAATTTCAATCGGCGCGCTGCCCGCAACAAGGCATCAATGTGGCCTTGTTTAAACCCGAAGGGCTGCGCTCCGAAACGCCCATGGACATGCAACCCTGGCTCTGCGAGACGAGCGCAAACAGCGTTGCTTTCAGTAGCCGTGGGGTCTGCAGCCGTCAGGACAGCAATCCGGGCGTTGATTTCAAGCGCTGGACCACGGCAGATATTCCGCTCTGAAACAGACTCAGGCAAACGGATCCGCAATGTCCGCCAGCTTGCTGGTGCCGGCCGCCACGGCGAAGGTTTTGCGCATGGCCAGACTCTCCACGCCGATCTGCTCGGGATCGACAATGTTCGCGGCATAGCGCCACTGCGCGATCATGCGTTCGGCACTGAGGCTGACCAGCACATAGCCATGCGTCTTCAGCTCGTTATAGCGGATGTGCGGATTGGCCACCGGAATCGCGGCCGACACCACCTCGGCGACACCATCGGGAAAGCCGGGCGATGTCACGGACGGCGCGACCAGCTCGACGCCAAACGGCGTGCCCAGCTCATTGCCGATCAGCAGGAACGGGTTTTCGTAAAGCTCGATGGCCCAACTGGTGTGGATATCGCCCGTGAGCACGACCAAATTCTGCAGGCCGATGGCTTGGATGAAATTGCGCACGCGGTCACGCTCGGCAACATAGCCATCCCACTGATCCATATTCACGGCGGCGATATTGCCCAGCACATTTTGCCCCAGCAGCTGAAGCTGTGGCAGCTCGACCAGATTGAGCTGACCGAACATGACCTGCTGACCGAGGAAGGTCCACTTTGCGCCTTCATTCTTCGCCAGCAGCAGTTGCAACTGAAGCCACTCACGCTGGCTCTGACCCAGCAACGAGCGATCCGGGTTGGTGCGATCCGGGTCTATCGCGGGTGTGGCGGCCTGCTTGTCGCGACCCACGAAGCGGGTGTCGAGCATGATCAGATCCATCAGGCCGCCAACACGAATGCGGCGATAAATCACTTCACGCGGATCCGGGCGCAGCGAAGTCGCCTGACGGCTGAATTGCTCGCGCAAGGGCATCCAGTTGAAATAGGCGCGGATGCTGAAGCCGCTGCGATCGACCCAGGCGCCCTCGGCACCTTCCGTGTGGTTTTCGGCACCGTCATGATAGGCGTCGTTGGCAAACTCGTGATCGTCCCAGACGCAGATCATGGGGAACTGCGCATGCAGGCGCTGCAGCTCGGGGT
>CALEYY010000210.1 GCA_937928295.1 uncultured Moraxellaceae bacterium | reverse complement strand
AGCCTTAAAGAACGGTGTGCATTATGCCTATGTCGGCAATGTTCATGATAAAGCCGCCGAGAGCACCTATTGTCATGGCTGCGGGGAATTATTGATAGGCCGGGACTGGTACCAGTTATCCGAATGGAATCTGGATACATCGGGCCATTGTCGATTTTGCGGCGAGCGCTGTGCCGGCCGGTGCCGCGTTATGGCCGGTGCTGACGCTACTGTCCTTGCTGATCGCTTTGGGTCGCAGCATCCGTACGGTGCCGATGTGGCTCTGGCTGGTCGTGACGCTGGTGTTACTGGCCTTGCTCGCGTTGCAGATGGCCAGTCACCAGACCATCCCTCTGGTCACCGACCTCGGCCTGTTGGTTGGCTTGCCCAACATCGGGGCTAATGCCAGCCTGCTGGCCGGCGCGCTGATCATGGGCGGCGGCATGAGCGCGGCGGCGACTCTGCGCCTGAGCCATGGCGAGCTCAAATCAAGCTTTGCGGTACCTGCAATTGCTTTGCTGTTCGTGGTTTGCGTATTGGCCCTGCATCACGGCAGCTGGTGTGTGGCGGCGGCCTTGCTCGGCGTCGTCGTGACGCAGCTTGGCCTTAGCGCCAGTTTGGCTCCTGCACTGGCTGAGGCTCGCCAGCGCAACCTGCCAGCGCTCGTCGCGCCATTGGCGGTCATCCTTCCGGTCACGCTGCTGGCCGAGGCCCTGTGGCTTTGGGGCGATGCCGGCACGCTGGTTCTGCTGGTGAAATTGATCGCCAGTGCCTTGGCGCTGAATCTGCTGGTACTGTCTGTTTACGCCGGCTGGATCATGAAGATCAGTCACCTGCGCAAGGCCGTGAATTTGCCGTCCGAAGCGCTCTATAACCTGTTGCGCATTGCCTTGCGCTGGCTGGCACCTGTGACCTTGCTGGTGGCACTGGCCAAGGCATGGGGTCTGTTCTGATGCGCGTCGAGGTCGCCTGGGCGCGCCCGGACCAGCAATGTCTGCTGGCTCTGGATTTGCCTGAGGGCAGTACCGTCAACGATGCCTTGGCGGCGGCCAGGCTGATGCAGCCTTACGCTGAGCTGTCGGCTCCGGATTTAGTGGTGGGCATCTGGGGGCAAGTCGAGAAGTCGCCACAGACGCGGCAGTTGCAGGCGGGAGATCGTGTCGAGGTCTATCGGCCGCTGTTGATTGATCCGATGACGGCCCGCAAGGCGCGTGCTGACAAAGTGCGTCAGCAGCGCGCTAGCGGCGTGAAGTCCTGATCAGGGCTGGATGTTCGATGGTGGCGTAGCGGTTTCGGCTTTGCTGGCAGCGGGCTGCGGAGCGGCAGCTGGTGTTTCTGCCGGTGCCGGCTTGGGCGCTACTTCGGCCGGCGTGATCTTGCTTTGCTCTTGGCTGGCCTGTTCGCGCACTGTCGTGTCATTAGCACGCACGGCGCTGTCCTTGCTGCCCGGCAGCGAAGCCACCTTGGTCGGCAACGCGCTGTCCGACTCGGTGCGCAGCACCACGCCGGAGGCGAAAATCACACTGAAGCGACGGTGCGGCACTGCCTCGATCTTGCCTTCGATGGCATAAGTGCCGGGAATGAACTTGTAGGCGTAGTCCCAGCGATTCGGATTCAGCGTGTCAGTGACCAGCGGGGTGCCCAGCACATAGCGCACTTGAGCAGGCGTCATGCCGACCTTGATCTGCTCGGCCTGCTCCTGCGTCACGGTCTGACCTTGCACGATATCGATGCGGTAAGCGCGGAACAGATTTTTGCAGCCGGAGGTGGCTAGCGTGGTTGTTGCCACCGCAGTGAGCATCACGGCGGTCATCAGCGTTCTTTGCATGGGCCGGCGGCTCCTGGGTCAATCATTTCGGGTTTGGCCGGTCAGCGGGAGTTGCCCCATCGCCGGTCAGGTCGCGCTATCATACGGCATCGCCCGCTCAGAGATGAATCCATGTCGATCAGCAATAATGAGTTGCGCAAAGCCGGTCTCAAGATCACCTTGCCCCGTGTGCGCATTCTCGAACTGCTCGAAAGTTCGCCGGTGCACCACCTCAGTGCCGAGGATGTCTACAAGGCGCTGCTCGCCGCCGGCGAGGATGTTGGCTTGGCCACGGTCTATCGCGTGCTGACCCAGTTCGAGGCCGCCGGTATCGTCGAACGCCATCATTTCGAGGGCGGCCACTCCGTTTTCGAGCTGAAGGATGACGAGCATCATGACCACATCGTCTGCACCGACTGCGGCCGCGTCTGCGAGTTTCACGACGATGTTATCGAGGCACGCCAGATTGCTGTGGCCGAGTCGCTGGGCTTCAGCCTGACCGGGCACTCGCTGCATCTTTATGGCAGCTGCCTGAAGGATGGCTGCTCTGGCAAGTCTGCTGGCTGATCACGATCAGTCCGGGGCGCTGGCAGCGAAGCTGAGCCGGCGCTCGTTCAGCCGGCCAGCATCATCTCGGCGTGCTTGCGGGTTTCCTCGGTGATGGTCAGCCCGCCCGACATCCGCGCAATCTCTTCGATACGCTCTGCCGGCGACAACAGCACCACGGTGCTGTGCGTATTGCCGTCCTGCACCCGTTTTTCCACGCGCAAATGCTGATGCCCGCGTGCCGCGACCTGTGGCTGATGGGTAATGCTGAACACCTGCGCGTGCTCGCCCAGCGCCTTCAGCAAGCGCCCGACGACTTCCGCGATGCCGCCGCCAATGCCCACATCCACCTCGTCAAAGACCATGACCGGCACCGGCGAATGGCGTGCATGCACGACCTGAATCGCCAATGACAGGCGCGACAGCTCGCCACCGGAGGCGACCTTGCCCAGCGGCCGCAGCGGCTGGCCGGGGTTGGCGCTGAACAGAAATTCGATGTCATCCAGGCCCTGTACGGAGGGTTTGACGAGCGGTGTTAGTGTCAGTTCCAGACGGGCATTGCCCATCCCCAATCCTTGCAGGAACACCTGAATCTGTTCGCAGAAAGTGCTGGCGGCCTGCTGGCGGCCGCTGCGCAGTTGCTCGGCAATTTGCATGAAAGCATGTTCAGCGAGCCGGGCATCTTCGGCCAGTTGCGCCAGATCCTGAGCCTCGCGCAAGGCTTGGCGCTCTTGGTCGAGCTGTTCGGCCACGCTCACCAGCTCATGCGGCGTGACGCGATGCTTGCGTGCCAGCTGATGGCAATGGCTCAGCCGTTGCTCCAGCTGCTCCAGCTCGCCGGGGCTGGCTTCGAGATCGTCGAGAAAGTGGCGCAGGCCAGGGCTGGCCTCTTCAAGCTGGATGAGTGCGCCGCGCAGCAGCTCGACCGTGCTGCTCAGGGCTGGCGCGCGATGAGCATGGCTTTCCAGCGTTTTCACGGCGCGCTGCAAGAGCCGGGCGGCAGTGTCGCCATCGCCTTCAGTCATCAGCGCCAGCGCCAGCTCGCCATCCTGTTGCAGGCTGCCGAGGTGCGCCAGCGTATCGTGGCGCTGCTCGATCGTT
>CALEYY010000209.1 GCA_937928295.1 uncultured Moraxellaceae bacterium | reverse complement strand
GTGACTGGAGTTCAGACGTGTGCTCTTCCGATCTTCCTGTAAGACCTGACTACAGTATGCCAAAGCCGACAGAGCCTGCGACATCATAACGGAGCTTGTAGCATGACAAATGCAGACTTGAGTCTGATGCACGAGGTGCTGGCGGTGGCTGAAGCGGCCGGGCGCGAGATCATGGCGATCTATGCCGATGCCAGCCGCTGGGCGATGCAGATCAAGGCTGACGAGTCGCCGCTGACGGCGGCCGATCTGGCCGCGCATCACTGCATTGTTGCGGGGCTGGCGGGTGTTCCCGAGCCTTGGAGCGCGCTGCCGGTTCTGTCTGAAGAGTCGGCAGAGGCCGAGCTGGCCGGACGCCGCGACTGGCCCGCCTGCTGGCTGGTCGATCCGCTCGATGGCACCAAGGAGTTCATCGCCCGCAATGGCGAGTTCAGCGTCAACATCGCGCTGATCGTGGGCGATGCTGCCGTGCTCGGCGTTGTCCACGGGCCCGCCACCGGCATCAGCTATGTCGCTGCCAAAGGCTTGGGCAGCTTCCGGGTCGATGTATCGGGCTGGCATCGTATTCACAGCGCAGCCTTGCCCATAAAAGGCGAGCGCCCGATTCAACTCACGGTCAGTCGTCGCCACGGTCTCGAGCAACTGATGCTGTTTGAGCAAGCAGTCATCGATGATGTCGGCGCGGTACAGAGCGTACCTGCCGGCTCAGCTTTCAAGATCTGCGCTGTGGCAGAAGGCCGGGCTGATGCCTATCCGCGCTTCGGCCCGACCAGTGAGTGGGACACCGCTGCCGCGCAAATCGTGCTTGAAGAAGCGGGTGGGCATCTGATCGACTGCCAAGGCAGCGTCTTCCGTTACAACCGGCGAGACACTTTGCTGAATGCAGGTTTTTTAGCGGTGGGCAGTGAGCCACAACGCTGGCTTAACTACTGGCCCACACTTTAATGAGCATCGGGGGCTAATGGTGTGCGCGGGCATCCTAGCCCGAGCGCACCATTAGCCCCCGATGCGACCTGCACTTAACCCCAGGCTTTTTCCAGAATCGCCATGATCTCGTCGCGATCGGCTTCCTTCGGATTGATGATGATTGCGCCGTCGTCCAGCGTCAGATCAGCGATCTGAGCCAGCTGTTCGCGCGTGACCTTGCCGGTCTCCTGCAGCGTGCGCGGCAGCTTGCAGCGATTGAAGATCTCGTCACGCATGCGACGGATTTCGGCGATGGCGCGGTCGGCGCGCTCGGCTACCGGCGTCGCGGCATAGACATCGGCACCGGCCAGCGGCAGCAGCAGCTCGGCGATGCGATCACCGTTCTTGTCTTTGTTGAACTCCAGCGCGTAGGGCAGGAACAGGTTCATGCACAGGCCGTGCGGCAGGTGGCAGACGGCACCGAGCGAGTGACCGAGCGCATGCACCAGACCGACCATCGCATTCGAGAACGCGACGCCAGCCATAGTCGACGCTTGTGCCAGCTCTAGGCGGCCATCGGCATCGGTCGGGTTGTCGAGCACATGAAGCAGGTTGTCGGCGATCTTCTTGATGGCGCCGTTGGCGTAGGCATCGCTGATCGGGTTGTGCGCCAGACAGGTGAAGGACTCCACGGCATGCGTGAGTGCGTCCATGCCGGTCATGGCGGTGATGTGCGGCGGCAGCGTCAGCGTCATGCGCGAGTCGAGCACGGCGGCGTTCGGCATGAGGAAGTAGGACACGAAGGGCAGCTTCACGCCTTTTTCTGTGTCGGAAATGACCGCGATGGCGGTGGTTTCCGAGCCGGTGCCGGAGGTGGTCGGCACCACGAACAGCGGCTTCAGCGGGCGCTTCAGCACATGCGCGCCGGAGTACACGAGCAGATCGTCGCCGCCTTCCGAGGCGAGGATGTTCACGGCCTTGCTGGTGTCGATCACCGAGCCGCCACCGATGGCGATGATGGCGTCGCAATTATTGTCGCGATAGACCTTGGCGGCGGCGCGCACGGTTTGCAGCGAGCTGTCCGGCGGCACATCGTCAAAGATGGCTGCGATGCTGGCGCCGGCAGCGGCGAAGGCAGCTTCGACATGGGTCAGCAGGCCGACACCACGCACACCCTTGTCGGTGATGATGAGCGGGCGCTGGGCACCGAGGATGCTGAGCTCGAATGGCACATGTTCGAGGGCGGCGTGACCGGCAATGACTTTGACCGGGCAGAAGAATTCGTAATAGGGCTTGCTCATGATTAGTTTCCTGTGACGAGTGACTTGGCCACGAGGCCGTAAATGCGGATGGCTTTGCTCAGCTTTTCGGCCAGTGGTACATCGTCGTAACGCTTGACGGCGCGGGCGGCGACCAGCTTGGGCAGAATCAGGGTTTCCATGCGGTTCAGGCAGCGCACCAGACGAATCGAGTGCGAGACATTGCCATCGGCCACCATGCGGTCATTGGCGAACGCCTGCGCGGTGCCTTCCTGGAAGGAGAACACGAGGAAGGCGTGGGTCATGTGCTTGAAGCGAATGGTCAGATCGGGCTTGCCGATGGGGCTGTCCACGACATTGCCGATGCCGTCGGCTTCCATGCGCATGTGGAAGCTCGGACCGCTCGGGAACACGGCCATGCAGATCTGGTAGCCGGCCGGGAAGGCGGCGAGGTTGCGCTGCACTTCGGCATCGACACGACTGGCAGCCGCTAGGCCACCACCGACGATTTTCATCATGGTAGCGACATAGGCTTTCTGAGCTTCGTAGCCCAGCGTTTCTTTATTGAGGTTCATGAGACGCTCGCGTCCTGGGAATGGCGACGCGAGAGTCTAGAGCAATTACTCTATATTTGCCAGCCAGCGCACCTTGCTCGACTTCTGTGGGTGATCCGACAGACGGTCGAGTAGCCAGGCCATGGTTTTTTGCGCCTCTTCGTAGAAGCCCCAGGGCGGATTGATCACGATCAGGCCGGAGCCGTTGAGGCCGAGCGCGTTGTCGTCCGGCTGCATGAGCAGCTCGCAGGCGAGCATCTTGGGGATGCCGCTGTTCATCAGCTCGCGGTAGAACTTGACGATGGCGGTGCGCTGCTTGATCGGGAACCAGATGGCGTAAACGCCGGTCGGCCATTTCGTGTGTGCGGCCACGATCAGCTTGACCAGCTGCGGGAAGGCATCGCGTTCGAGCTCGTAGGGCGGGTCGATTAGCACCAGGCCGCGCTTTTCCTTGGGCGGAATCATGGCGGTCAGGCCTTCGTAAACATTGCGCTGGTGCACGGCCACGCGCGGATCGTTCTTGAAGTGATGGCGCAGGCTGGCGACTTCGGCGTGCTGCACATCCATGAAGACGGCGCGATCCTGGGCGCGGAGCTGGCGCAGACCGAGCCAGGGCGAGCCGGGGTAGTGACTGCGGCCACCGGCGGCCTGGCAGGCGAGAATGCTCTGCAGGTATTCGGCGACCCAGGTCGGCGCGCCGCGATGATCCGTGAGGCGCTCGATGCCTTGCTGGTATTCGCCAGTCTTTTGCGCCTGCATGCCATGCAGATCGTAGATGCCGGCACCGGCATGGGTGTCGATGAAGCAGAAGGCGGTATCCTTCTTCTTCAGCGCGGCGAGCAGACCCATTTGCAGGCTGTGCTTCATCACATCGGCAAAGTTGCCGGCATGGAAATGGTGGCGATAATTCATGGTAGCAACATCAGAAAATGAGAAACGAATGATACCCGCTTTGCCGTCCTTGGATTGGGCTGGCGTGTTGGCGTCTTTGCCGGAGCCTGGATATGTGGTGTTGCCGGGCTTTTTGCCAGCTGCATTGGTCGCTGCGTTGCGCGCGGAGCTACGGGCACTGGATGCCGTCGGGCAGTTTCATGCTGCCGGCATTGGCCGGGGTGCGAGCCAGCAGGTGCAGCAGAAAATCCGGGGCGATCGTATTCGCTGGCTGGCCGCAGCAGCGGACATGCCGGCCGCCACTGCGTATCTGGCGATCATGGACGACCTGCGGCAAACGCTGAATCGCGAATACTTCCTTGGCCTTGCGGAGTACGAGGCGCATTACGCCTGCTACGAGCCGGGCAGTTTTTATCGACGGCATGTGGACAGGCATGGCGCTGATGTGGAGGGCGGCGGATCAGGCCAGCGTGTAATTTCGACGGTGTGCTATCTCAACGAGCCGGGTTGGCCGGTGGATGCTGGCGGCGAGCTGGTGATTCATGCGGAGGCTGCTGGGGCGCTGCGTGTGAGCCCTGAAGCCGGCACGATGGTGGTCTTTCGCAGCGACAATCTCGCGCATGAAGTGCTGCCGGCGAGTCGGCAGCGCTTGAGCATCGCCGGCTGGATGCGAACGCGCGACTGAGCGCCGGCATCAGAACTGCCGTGTGCGCAGCAGCACCAGCGTGCAGGCTTCCTCGGTCGCGATGCCGGCTTTTTCCAGCTTGGCGGCAACGGAAGGATGCTCCGCGCCGGGATTGAAAATGACTCGTTTCGGCTTGAGCTTGATCAGGCCATCCACCAGCGGATCCAGGTGTGATGGGCTGACATATACCGTCACTGTATCCACACTTTGCGTGATGTTGGCGAGCGATGCCGCGACCGGCAGCCCGGCGATTTCACGCTGGATCGGATTCACCGGAATCACCGCATGCCCGTATTGGCGCAGCAGGTGGATGGCCTGATTGCTGTACCGCTCGGGCTTGGGGCTTGCGCCGAGTACAGCGACGGTTTCGGTCATGGTGTTATCTCGCAGCAGTCAGCTTGTCACGCTAGGCGATGTCGGCGTGATCGGCAAGTGTCGGCGAGATTACGAATCGTGGTCTATATTGATTTGGCAGACAGCTCAAGGAGGAGCCAGCCGTGCCAACCATCAGCAGCTTTTATGGCATCATCATTTCCATGTATTGGAATGACCATGCGCCGCCGCACTTTCATGCGACTTATGCAGAGCATGTGGTGCAAATTGAGTTGACTACAGGGAGCGTAATAAAAGGCTATTTGCCACCCATCGCCTTGGCGATGGTGCGTCGTTGGGCCAAAATGCATCTAATCGAATTGGAGGAGGATTGGCAGCTATGCGGGGTCAAAAAATCACCCAGACGCATTCCCGCGCTACCGTAACACCGCGAGCCTATTGGCTGGTGGCTGAGGTTAAGGCGCTGGAAAATTTTTGCTTTCAGGTCTGTTTTCAAGATGGTCTGACGGGCATCGTGGATATGTATGACTATATTCATGCCCCGGATGCAGGCGTCTTTACTGCGTTGCGTGATGAGGCCGAATTTCGCCAGATCGGTCTTGAGTGCGGCGCAGTGACTTGGGCCAATGGGCTTGATCTGGCACCAGACAATATGCACATTAAGCTCACGGCTGGCGCTGGTATTTATCGCGTGCATGACTGAGGTAGCCGGTACCAGCGACTCCACTCTAGATAGCAAAAGGCCTGCTCATAAAGCAGGCCTTTTCGTTCAACTGGCGTTGCTTACTTATCCGTCACCGCACCTTCTGACGCACTCGACACCAGCTTGGCATATTTCGCCAGCACGCCACGCGTGTACAGCGGCTTGGGCTGCACCCAGCGCGTGCGGCGCTCGGCCATCACGGCATCGGACACGCCGACGCTGATCTCGCGGGTTTCGGCGTCGATGATGATCTTGTCGCCGTTCTCCAGCAGCGCAATCGGGCCGCCATCAAAGGCTTCCGGCGTGATGTGGCCGACCACGAAGCCGTGCGAGCCGCCGGAGAAGCGGCCATCGGTGATGAGCGCGACTTCTTTGCCGAGGCCCTTGCCCATGACGGCCGAGGTCGGCGACAGCATTTCACGCATGCCGGGGCCGCCCTTGGGGCCTTCGTAGCGGATCACGATGACATCACCGGCGACGACTTCGCCGTTGAGGATGCCGGCCAGTGCCGCTTCCTCGCCGTGATAGACGCGGGCGGTGCCTTCGAAGCGCAGACCTTCCTTGCCGGTGATCTTGGCGACCGCGCCGGTGGGCGACAGGTTGCCGTGCAGGATGACCAGGTGCGAGTCCTTCTTGATCGGGTTGTCGAAGCCACGGATGACATCTTGGTCGGCCGGATAGTCAGCGACATCCGCCAGATTCTCGGCCATCGTCTTACCGGTGACGGTCATCACATCGCCGTGCAGCAGGCCGGCATCGAGCATGCGCTTCATCAGTGGCTGGATGCCGCCGATGGCAACCAGTTCGGACATCATGTACTTGCCGCTTGGGCGCAGGTCTGCGAGCACCGGCGTGGTCTTGCCGATTTCGACGAAGTCATCGAGCGTGAGCTTCACATCCACGGCATGCGCCATGGCCAGCAGATGCAGCACGCCGTTGGTGGAGCCGGCGAGCGCGATGATGACGCGGATGGCGTTCTCGAAGGCCTTGCGGGTCATGATGTCGCGCGGCTTGATGTCGCGCGCGAGCAGTTCCAGCACCTGCTGGCCGGCACGGAAGCAATCTGAGGCTTTGTCAGCCGAGACTGCGTTCTGTGCGCTGGAGCCGGGCAGCGACATGCCCAGGGCTTCGATGGCCGAGGCCATGGTGTTGGCGGTGTACATGCCGCCACAGGAGCCCGGGCCCGGAATGGCGGTGTCTTCGATCTGCTTGACCTGGATCAGGTCGATGTCGCCCTTGGCGTGCTGACCCACGGCCTCGAACACCGAGATGATGTCGGTGTGGCCGGCGCCCGGCTTGATGGTGCCGCCGTAGACGAAGATCGACGGACGGTTCAGGCGCGCCATGCCGATGATGCAGCCCGGCATGTTCTTGTCGCAGCCGCCGACGGCGACGATGCCGTCGAAGCCTTCGCAGCCGGCCACGGTCTCGATGGAGTCGGCGATGACTTCACGCGACACCAGCGAATACTTCATGCCCTCGGTGCCGTTGGCGATGCCGTCCGAGACGGTGATGGTGTTGAAGATCACGCCTTTGCCACCGGCCGCGTTCGCGCCCTTCTCTGCTTCTTCGGCGAGCTTGTTGATGTGCATGTTGCAGGGCGTGACGTTGGCCCAGGTCGAGGCAATGCCGATCTGCGGCTTCTTGAAGTCCTCATCGCTGAAGCCGACGGCGCGCAGCATGGCGCGGCCCGGTGCGGCTTCAACGCCATCCACAACCTGGGAGGAAAACTTGCGCATGTTATCGGTAATTTGTGTCATGTCTGAAAATCCTTAAAGCGGTTTGCTAAGCACCAGCGAATTGCGCTGGTAGTTGTAAAGTGACTGGCGATACTTCGGCAGGTCATCCACCGAGGCCGGCTCGAAGCCGTGTTCCTGGAACCACAGACCGGTGCGCGTGGTGAGCACGAACAGCTTGCGCAGGCCCTTGCTGCTGGCTCGCTTTTCGAGGAACTCCATGAGCTCGCTGCCCCGGTCGCTCTTGCGGTAATTCGGGTGGATGGCCACGCAGGCGATCTCGCCCGCCGGCTCCTCGCCCTTGAGCACCGGCAGCGGGTACAGCGCGGCGCAGCCGATGATCATGCCGTCGCGCTCGACCACGGCGAACTGGGAGATTTCGTTCTCCAGCTTCTCGCGCTCGCGGCGCACCAGAATGCCTTCCTCTTCCAGCGGCTCGATGAGGTCGATGATGCCGCCGACATCCTCGATCTCGGCGGTGCGGATTTCTTCGTAGGGGTCGTGCGTGATCAGCGTGCCCGAGCCGTCACGCGTGAACAGTTCCTGCAGCAGCGCGCCGTCGCGGGCATAGGAGATGATGTGCACGCGCTTCACGCCCTCGCGGCAGGCCTCGCGGGCAGCGTTCATGTGGCGCAGCAGCTCGCTGTCCAGCGCCTTGTTGCGCAGGTACTGATCGACCTCGTTGGGGATCATTTCGCGCAGCAGGCGATCATCGTTGTCATCCACGATGCCTTCGCGCTCGCCCAGGCAGATCAGCTTGTCGGCCTGCAGCGCCACGGCCACCGACACTGCGACATCTTCGGCGAGCAGGTTGAAAATTTCACCCGTGGTCGAGTAGCCGGTCGGGCCGAGGATGACGATGTGGTGGTTGGCGAGGTTCTTGTTGATGACTTCGGTATCGACCGCGCGCACTTCGCCGGTCAGTGCGAAGTCCACGCCATCACGCACGCCGTAAGGCTTGGCGGTGATGAAGTTGCCGGACACGGCGTCGATCTTGGCGCCGTACATGGGCGAGTTCGACAGGCCCATCGACAGCAGCGCCTCGATCTCCAGACGGATGGCACCAACGGCATCCATGACGCAGCGCAGCGCCTCACGCGTGGTCACGCGCAGACCGTTGTGATACGGCGTTGTCAGGCCGTACTCGACCAGGTTCTCGTCGATCTGCGGGCGTGCGCCATGCACCAGCACCAGCTTGATGCCCAGCGAATGCAGCAGCGCGATGTCGTGCACGATGTTGCGGAAGTTCTCGTGATTGACGGCCTCGCCGCCAAACAGCAGCACAAAGGTCTTGCCGCGATGCGCGTTGATGTACGGCGCGGAATTACGGAACCAGTGCACATACTGTTCCGACATGGTGTCTTGAAACGGGTTCTGGCTGCTCACGGTGGTGGCCCGGGTCAGTGGGAGGCATCGCCTCGAAAGTCTGGGATTGTATAAGTGAAGCGGGGTCGGGCGGTAGCGTCCGCTTACAGGCAAAAGCGTCGGACCAGCTCCGCCAGCTTCTCGATGGTCGGCTGCAGGCTGGCGATCTCCAGATGCTCATCGGGCTGATGCGCGGTTTCAATGCCGCCCGGCCCGAAGATCACGGCCTCCATGCCCAGCTCCTGAAAATACGGGCCTTCGGTGCCGAACGCCGCAGCGCCGGCGGTGAAACCGGTCATCTCTTCCACGGCCTTGACCAGCAGTGAGCTGGCGGGTGTTTCCATAGCCGGTGTGCCGCTGAACAGCGACTCATTGACGATGCTGACCTGATACTCCTCGGCCAGCGGCTTCAGGCGGCGCTTGATCTCGGCGCGCAGGCTATCCATCTCCATGCCCGGCAGTGGGCGCAGGTCGTACTGCAATTCGCAGCGGGCGCAGATGCGATTGGGGTTGTCGCCGCCGTGAATGCAGCCCAGATTCAGCGTGGGTGTGGGCACAGTAAACAGTGGGTTGTGCCACTTCGCGGCCAGCTCGCGGCGATAGACGATCAGCTCGCTGATCACGGCGTGCATGGCATCCAGCGCGTTATGACCTAACGATGGATCGCTGGAGTGGCCGCTGCGACCCTCGATGATTACGCGCTCCATCATCACGCCTTTTTGCAGGCGCAACGGTCGGCCGCTGGTGGGCTCTCCGATCACGGCAAAGCGCGCTTTCGGCTTGCCGGCGGCGACCAGTGCCTTGGCGCCGGCCATGCTGGTTTCTTCGTCGCAGGTGGCCAGGATGATGACCGGTGCCTTCAGTGCTTCACCGCGCCGAACTGCCGCAACGGCTGCTTCGGCGGCTTCCAGCACGAGCGGAAAGAAGCCTTTCATGTCTGCAGTGCCGAGGCCGAAGAGGCGGCCGTCGCGCTCGGTCAGCGTGAACGGGTCGCTCTGCCACTTCGCGCCATCAAAGGGCACGGTGTCGGTATGGCCGGCAAACACCAGGCCGCCGGGACCTTCTCCGAGCGTGGCAATCAGGTTTGCCTTGCCCGGCGCTACCGACATGATTTCGCAGCGAAACCCCATGGTCTCCGCCCAGCTTGCCAGGTGCTCGATGACTGCGAGATTGCCTTGATCCATCGAGGGGTCAGTGCAAGTGACGCTGGGCGTGGCAATCAGGGTGCGCATTCGCGCCAGCAGGGTCAGGTGGTTCATGGTGTTATTTCAGGAGCTTGGATGGAGCCAAGCATAGCGCAAAAATTCCGGGCAACGAGTTTCACCGTTTCGTCATGCCGACCGCACAGGACTGTCATGCGCGATGAATACCGTGTGCCAGCAAGTCGCGAAGTCAGACTTTGGGTCTATGGGCACAATCAGGAGCGCAACATGAAACGACAACTTGCTGTGGTATCGGTGCTGGCAGCATCAGTGACGCTGGTTATTCAAGGTTGTGGCGGAGCATCCGCCGCCAATTCAGATCCGCTAGCTCAGAATCGGAAATCGAGTGAGTACTACCTCGATAATGGTCAAACCCGTATCAGCGAAGAAGAGGCGCGTGTGGCCATTGCCTCCGGCAAAGCCAAGAATGTCATTCTCTTCGTGGGTGATGGCATGGGCGTTTCGACCGTGACCGCAGCGCGTATTTTCGATGGTCAAATGCAGTCGAAAGACGGTGAGTCGAATAGCTTGTACATGGAAAAATTCCCGTATCTGGCCATGTCCAAAACCTACTCCGTGAATCAGCAGACGGCTGACTCGGCGCCGACCATGACGGCGATGGTGACGGGTGTGAAGACCAAGGAAAGCTTTTTGTCGACGGTCGGTACCATCAAGAAGAATGATGCCGCTGGCTGCGCTGAAACTAATCGTTTAGGCACAATCGGTGAGCTTGCTGAAGTAGCAGGCATGTCCACTGGGGTCGTGTCGACTGCTCGCATCACTCACGCAACGCCCGCAGCCGTGTATGCCCATACGCCCAATCGCGATGCCGAGTCGGACAAGGATCAAAATGATCTGATTGCTGCGGGTGCACTGGCGGCCACGGGTTGCACGGATATTGCCAAGCAGCTGGTCAATTTTGGTAGCGGCCAGAATGGCTCCGTGCTCTTTGGTGACGGCTCTGGTCTGGAAGTCGCATTGGGTGGCGGGCGTCGTGCGTTCTTGCCAAGCTCAGTGACAGATGTTGAAGGCACCAAAGGTCGTCGTACTGCCGGGGATTTGACGGCCGATTGGTTGACACGCTATGCCGCCACCAATGGTTCTGTGGTTAATACGCGTGCACAGTTGAATGCTCTGGATGCCACCAAGGTGGATCATGTCCTCGGTCTTTTTAATGCATCGCACATGGATTACGACACCGATCGCGTTGTTGATGTCACTGGCAATAAAGATGAGCCGTCGCTCGCTGAAATGACCGAAGCCGCGATAAAAGTGCTGCGCAAGAATCCGAAAGGTTACTTCCTGATGGTGGAGGGCGGGCGTATTGACCATGCGCATCATGCAGGCAATGCCTATCGGGCGTTGAATGATGTGCGTGCTTTCAACACAGCCATCCAGAAGGCCGATGATCTCACCAGCGATGATGACACCTTGATTGTGGTAACGGCTGATCACAGCCACACCTTGACCTTGGGCGGCTATCCTTTCCGGAACAACCCGATTCTGGGACTGACGACCGAAGCCAGCAGTGATACCGGTGATAAATCAGCTGCACCTGCCGTGGATATGTTGGGTCTGCCGTACACCACGCTGATGTATGCCAATGGCTTGGGCCATGGAGAGAATGTTCCCGCAGAAACGAATCCGAAATCAGATAAAACAGCGACAACACCTGGTTCGTTGAAGAACCCGCGTGCCGATTTGACAGGCAAGGATGCAGCGGTACAAGACAAGAACTATCACCAGGAAGCCTTGGTTGCGATGGCCTCTGAAACGCATGCTGGCGAAGATGTGATGATCTTTGCAAAAGGCCCGGGTGCGCACTTGTTCCGTGGTGTTGTTGAGCAGAGCTACATCTACCACGTCATGACAAATGCCTCGGCACTGCTGAAGGGTTTGTCAAAATGAAGAAGCGGATATTGCCGATAGTTCTGCTGGTCGCTGCGTCTGCGACCAGCGTAGCTCACGCCGATACTGTTGCCGCCTCGGCTCCAGCTGCAGAATGGACCGCGTTTTCTGTGGTGGCCAAGTCTGGACAATGTCCAGGCTTGCCAAGACAGTTTACGGTGGCCAGTTTGAAGCAAGGCTTAGCCAAGTCATTGCAATATGTGGCGGATAAGAATCGTTGGACTTGGAAGTTAGGCGCTAAATCGCAAACACTTGGCGCCGTATTCTGGGCCGAGGATCTGAATGCGGGCGTCAGCTATCGTGACCCGCTGGAAGTGTCACGAGCGCCATCACCGGCGATGTTGCAGAGCTTGCTGATTGGCAATCGAGATTCCGTCAAGCTTGGCTGTGGCGGAACGGCTAAAGTCGTCAAGCGCTGGCGTGCACCTTTAATTCAGCCGATTGATAACCATCTGCTTGATCAAAGTGATTTGGCGGACATGGAAGGTAATGCCTTGGCCACGACACTAAATCAACGCATTGGAGCTGTGCATCACCACTGATTCGGATTGGTATTTCGCGCATAAAAAATCCCAGCTTAAGCTGGGATTTTTTTACTAGGCAAAGCATGGGGGTGTCAGTCATCTTGTGCGGCGCGCCGTTCGCGCTGCCTTTCCAGCATGCCACCGGCAAACAGTCCCAGCTCAAACAGCAGCCACATCGGCACCGCCAGCATGGTCATGGAGATGGCATCGGGCGGCGTCAGGAACATGGCAACAAAGAAGCAGCCGACGATGATGTAGCGACGCTGGCCGGCGAGTGTGGCACTTTTCATTACCCCGGCGGCGATGAGCACGAGCACGGCCACGGGGATTTCGAACGTGAAGCCGAACACCAGAAACAGCTTTAGCGCGAAATCAAGGTAAAGATTGATGTCGGTCATGATGGCCACGCCTTGTGGGCCGGAGCTGGTGAAGAAGCCGAGAATCGCCGGCAGCGTGACGAAGTAGGCGAAGCTCACGCCGGCGTAAAACAGGATCACGCTAGACAGCACAATCGGGATGGCGATGCGGCGTTCATGCTTGTACAGCGCCGGCGCGATAAAGCCCCAGAGCTGAAACAGGATGTAGGGCACGCAGGCAAACAGCGCCACAAAAAAGGTCAGCTTGAACGGCGCCATGAACGGCGAGGTGACATCGGTGGCGATCATGGTGCTGCCCGGCGGCAGTAACGCGCGCAGCGGAGCCGAGAGCAGGGCATAAATGTCGTTGGCGAAATAGGCCAGGCTGAAAAAAACCACGAGCAAAGCAATGATGATGCGTACCAAGCGCGAACGCAGCTCAATGAGGTGCGTGACCAGGGGCATTTCAGTAGGCGTCAGGTCAGTCATGGCTTCTCAGTGGGCGTCGCTTCCGGCTTGACCGGCGGGGTGTCTTGCAGAGCGTGTTCCAGTGCCGCTTGCGCCTCTGTCAGGCCGGTCGAGGCCTTGGCCTTTTCCAGTTCTTTCTTGATGCGCTCGCGCATTTCGGCGGCAGCCACTTCATTTTCGATGTCGGCCTGCACGCTGATCAACATGCGCCGGATGCGACCGACCCAAGCGCCCGCCATGCGTGCGGCATGCGGCAGCTTTTCCGGGCCGAGCACAACCAGCGCGATCACCGCGAGCAGCAGCAGCTCACTGAAGCCGACATCAAACATGGCTTACTGACCTGACTTGGTGTCGGTCGGCTGCTGTGTGGCCGTGGGCTGAGTTGGCGGCGTTTGCGCCTGCTGGATTTGGGGGGGCGGCGCTACCGGTGTGGCAGCCTCGTCTTCACCCTTCATGGATTCCTTGAAGCCCTTGATGGCGCTACCGAGGTCCTTGCCGACATTCTTCAATTTCGACGTGCCGAAGACCATGACCACGATCAGCAAGAGCAACAGAATGTGCGGCAGTGAGATTCCAGACAACATATGACAACTCCTCGCCCGCAGGCGGTCAGTAATTAAGACGGGTTGCGAGCAGCCTTTTCGGCCAGCCCAGACAAATCGAAACGACGCGCCAGTTCAGACAGTACCTGATCCGGGTGCACATTGAGCTGACTCAGCATGACCAGCGTATGAAACCAGAGGTCGGCGGTCTCGTAGACCAGCTCCTCGGTATCGCCACTGCGCTCGGCATCCTTCGCGGCCAGCAAGGTTTCCGTGCACTCTTCGCCGACTTTTTCGAGGATCTTGTTAAGACCCTTGTGATACAGGCTGGCGACATAGGAGCTGTCCGGCGAGGCTTGCTTGCGCTCGGCCAGCACCGTGGCGAGTTGGCTCAATACATCGGTCATGACGAATAAATCTCGTGGGGATCCTTGTGCACGGCATCAACCACCTGCCATGCGCCGTTTTCGTAGCGTTGGTAAAAGCAAGATTCGCGCCCAGTATGGCAGGCGATGCCGCCAAGTTGCTCAACCTGCAGCACCAGCACATCGCCATCGCAGTCCAGGCGCAGCTCTTTCAGCACTTGCACATGGCCGGATTCTTCGCCTTTGCGCCAGAGTTTGCCGCGTGAGCGCGACCAGTAGATGCCGCGTTGCTCGGCCACCGTCAGTGCCAGCGCCTCACGGTTCATCCACGCCACCATAAGCACGCGGCCGGTGATGTGGTCCTGGGCGATGGCCGGCACCAGCCCGTTGGCGTCCCACTTGATGGCATCTAACCAATTCATGTTGCTACTCACTTACCTGCAAAGGCGGGCCATGCCCCAAAACAGGGCTTTAGCATAACGGAAAGCGACTTAGTGCGTGAGCACATGCCAGCACAGCGTTACCACGGCGATCAGCGTGGCCCAGCTCAGCAGGCTGCTGCTGCGGTGCTGGTTCTGCAACTGACGCTGGATGGCTTTCAGCTCGGCGATCTGGCGGCTCTGCCATTGACCGTTCTGGCGCATCTGCGTGAGCGCATCGAAGACCATCTGCGGTAGCTCGGGCAGGCCGGCGAGCAGGATCGGCGTGTCTTCGGTAAAGCGTTTGAGCAGGGCTTTCGGGCCGATGCGATCGGTCATCCATTGCTTCAGCAGCGGCTGCGCCAAGCTCCAGATGTCTAGTGCCGGGTAGAGGTCGCGGCCCAGGCCTTCGATGTGAATCAGCGTTTTCAGCAGCAGCACCAGCTGCGGCGGAATCTGCAGGCCGTGCGTGCGTGCCATGTCGAGCAGGCCGGCCAGAATCGGGGCCAGATTGATCTGATCGATGGGCTGCGTCAGTACCGGCTCGACTAGGCGGCGAACTTCCTGCGCGAGGAAGTCCAGCGGCGCGCCGGCAGGCACCCAGCCCGCTTGCGCGGCGGTGCGGATGAGCTGGTTGAAGTCGCGCTGGATCAAGCTGAGCAAGATCTGCGCGATGGTGAGTTGGTCGTCCGGTGGCAGCGAGCCGACGATAGCGCAATCGAGGCCGATGAAGCGCGGGTCAGTCGGGTTGCCGGTCTCCACATAGACATTGCCGGGGTGCATGTCGGCGTGGAAGAAGTTGTCGCGGAAGACCTGCGTGAAGAAGATGGTCAGGCCCTTGTTGGCCAGGCGTTCACGGTCGATGCCGAGGCGGGCGAAGGTCGCGTGATCGCTGATCGGCACGCCCTCGATACGCTCGGCAATCATCACCTCACGGCTGCCATTGGCGTCGTAGATCTCCGGCACATAGAACAGCGGCGAGCCGACAAAGTTGGCGCGCAGCTGGCGCGTGTTGGCGGCTTCGCGGGCGAGATCGGTCTCATCCAGCAGGGTGCGCTCGTAGTCGCTGACGATGCGCGACAGGGGTATCACACGCAGGTCGAAGCGGGCCTCGGCGAGGGCGGCGAGGTCTTTCAGCAGCGCCATGTCGGTGCGGATGCGGTCGGCCACGCCGGGGCGCAAGACCTTGACGATGACTTCGCGGCCATTCGGCAGCGCGGCGGTATGCACCTGAGCGATGGAGGCGGCGGCCAGCGGCGCGTCATCGAAGCGGGCGAACGCCTGCGTCAGCGACATGCCCAGCTCTCGCGCGACGATGGCCTTGGCCTCGGCGGTTGGGAACGGCGGCACATTTTCCTGCAGATGCACCAGCTCATCGAGCAGGGCCGGGTCGAGCAGGTCGCGGCGTGTGGCCAGCAGCTGACCGAGCTTGATGAACAGCGGTCCCAGCTCCTCGAAGGCGAGACGGACGCGTGCCGGGTTTTGCGCCGCTGCACCGGCTGTCCACCAGGCCGGATGCAGGCGGAAGGCCAGCAGCGCCAGGCGTGCGGCGGCGGTCGGTGGTGGCGGTAACAGGGTGTCGAGGCGGTAGCGTGCGGCGACAGCCCAGAGCTGCAGCAGGCGAGGCCAGTGACGCATCATGGTGCCAGCTCCGGCGATGCAACTGCCAGCTTGGCCACGCGCTGTTGCAGGCGTTGCAGCCTCGCCTCCAGACGCTCCACATCGGCGCGCAGGTCTTCGCTTTCCTGAATGAATTCGTTGATTTCCCAGCGCACCGGCAGCAGCTCCTGCTCTTCCTGCAGATACTCGCTGCTGTTCATCAGAAAGGTCTTCGCGGTCTTCTGCGCGAAGCTGAACAGGCCGCGCAGCTGCTGACCGAGCTGATGCCCGGCAACATCGCCCCAGAGCATCGCCAGCGGTTCTTCCCAGTCGATGTCGAGCTGTTTGGCGATGCTGTGCAGCTGCTCGATGAGCTGAACTTGGCCGTGCACGCGCAGCGGCCCGCCGATGAGCTGCGGCTGTTTCGACAGCGCCAGCTTCAGCAGCGCCACGCTTTCGGCCTCGATGGTGGCATGTGGCTTCTGATCGGATTCGGCAAGCAAGCGGATGCGGTTTTCGCGAATCTGCACCATCACCGAGATGGCCGGCGATTGCGTCTCGATGAACAGGCTTTTGCCGGCGAGCGCATTCAGGCGCATCTGTGTGGCGGGGTCAAAGCGCAACGCCTGATTGATCAGAGATTCGAGTCCGCGCAGGGCGAGCATGTAGGGTAGCGATGGCATGAGGCGCTCCTGTTGGCTAAGTTCGAAAGCCGGGGCTCAGAACTTGAAGCCGCGATGCAGGGCGACAATGCCGCCGGTGAGATTGTGATAGTCGCAGCGCTCGAAGCCGGCGGTTTCCATCATGCCTTTCAGCGTGTTCTGGTCCGGGTGCATGCGGATCGATTCGGCCAGGTAGCGATAGCTCTCGGCATCGTTGGCGATGAGCTTGCCCATCATCGGCAGCAGCGAGAACGAATAGGCGTCGTAGACCTTCGCCAGCGGCTCGGCAATCGGCTTGCTGAATTCGAGCACGAGCAGGCGGCCGCCGGGCTTCAGCGACTGGTACATGGAGCGCAGCGCTGCGTCTTTGTCGGTGACATTGCGCAGGCCGAAGGCGATAGTGATGAGGTCGAAGCTGCCCGGCGCAAACGGCAGGCATTCGGCATTGGCCTGAACGAATTCGATCTGGCCGGCCACGCCGACATCGAGCAGCTTGTCGCGACCGACCATGAGCATGGACGAGTTGATGTCGGCGAGCACGACGCGGCCGGTGGGGCCGACTTCCTTGTGGAAGGCGCGGGCGAGGTCGCCGGTGCCGCCGGCAATGTCGAGCACCTGCTGGCCGGGACGCACGCCGGCCATCTCCACCGTGAAGCGCTTCCACAGGCGGTGAATGCCCAGCGACATGAGGTCATTCATGATGTCGTACTTGGCCGCGACCGAGTGGAAGACTTCGGCGACCTTGCCGGCCTTTTCCTCGCGCGCCACGGTCTGATAGCCGAAGTGCGTGACTTCGCCTGATGCCTTGATGTTAGAGCTTGAGGTGCCAGAGGCTTGAGCGCGGGGCGCGGCTCCGGCCATTGGGCGTGCTGAGGGAGTCGGCATGGGCGTGACGGCCACCGACTCACCGCGACTCATGGGGCCGTTAGCAGGGGGCAGATCAGGTCGGCGTTGGCTCATGGCGAGTCTCTTTGGGCAGCGTAACGGGCTATCAGTTTAAACGGCGAAGGGATCGTCGCAGTCTGTGTTGAGATTGTCGAGGATACGAGTTTCGCGACCGAGGAAATCATCGAGAAAGTCGGCGACGGATTTCATCGGCTTCATCACCGCGAAACCGGTGGCCATGAAGTCGTAGAGGCCGCCGAGGCCGGCCATTTTCGCCGGGCGCGCGGCCATCTTGAAGGTGGCGGTGATGAGGCGCGAACGCACATAGCGATCCAGGCCCAGGCCGAGTTCGCGCAGCAAACGCATCTGTTCGCGACGGGCGATGTCCTGATCGCAGCGACGGTAGGCGGCAATCAGGTCGGTATCCGTGGGCTCGCTGATGCCGGCGGCGTGCAGGTCAAGCGCGATCTCTTCGTCCAGCTCGCCGGTCAGCGCGTTGGCTTCCACGGCGATGGCGGCGGTGCGCAGCACGGAGTCGGGCAGCATGCGCGTGGCGACCGGCAGTGCCTTCTCGATTTCCCGCGCCAGCTCGGCGAGGTCGAGTCCGGCATAGATTTCACAGAGAAAAAACTCGGTGATGGGGCGGAAACGGTCATCGGCGAGCAGGCCGGCGTGGGTGCGGCGCAGACGGGCGATTTGCAGCTGCTGCACGGCCAGCACTTGTGCCTGCAGCGCTTCGTCCGCGTGGCGCTGCCAGCTGCGATAGCGGGCAATCGCATCCCGAATGCGTTGGGCAGCGGTCAGTGTTTCATCGATCTGGGGCGGCAGCATGTCGTTCTCGTCAATATCCAGTTCGTAGCGTTCAGCAACAGCGGTGCGACTCATGATTCAGTTCCGGGCTACAGCAAAAAAGTGTTAGAGCAAAAGGGTGTTACAGGATGAAGCGGCTCAGGTCTTCGTCCTGAACCAGTGCGCCGAGCTGCTTTTCCACATCGGCGGCGGTCAGCGTGAGCACAGCACCGGCCTGCTTGCCGGCCAAGTCAGCGGCATCGAAAGCGATGCTTTCGAGCAGGCGTTCCAGCACGGTATGCAGGCGACGAGCACCGATGTTTTCCGTGCGCTCGTTGACCTGCCAAGCCACTTCCGCAAGGCGGCGAATGGCATCGCTCGCGAAAGCAACCTGCAGACCTTCGGTAGCCAGCAGCGCCACATATTGCTCGGTTAGCGAGAAGTTCGGCTCGGTCAGAATGCGCTCGAAATCGCTGGCGCTCAGTGCCTCCAGCTCGACACGAATGGGCAGGCGACCTTGCAGCTCCGGAATCAGATCCGACGGCTTGGCGAGGTGAAACGCGCCCGAGCAGATGAACAGGATGTGATCGGTCTTCACCATGCCGTACTTGGTGTTGACGGTGCAGCCTTCGATCAGCGGCAGCAGGTCGCGCTGCACGCCCTCGCGTGACACATCCGCGCCCGAGGTTTCGCCGCGACGGCAGACCTTGTCGATCTCGTCGATGAAGACGATGCCCTGCTGCTCGACAGCATGCAGCGCGCGTGCCTTCAGGTCTTCTTCGCTAACCAGCTTGCCGGCTTCTTCTTCCCGCACGCGCTTCAGCGCATCGCGAATTTTCAGGCGCTGGCTTTTGCTCTTGCCGCCACCGAGGCCGGCAAACAGCTTCTGCAGCTGGCCGCCCATTTCTTCCATGCCTGGCGGCGTCATCAGCTCGACCGAGGCCGCAACCGGGCTCAGCTCGATCTCGATTTCCTGCTCGTCGAGCTCGCCGTTGCGCAGCTTGCGGCGGAAGAGCTGGCGCGTGGCGTTGTCGCTACTGCTGGCCGGGGCTGGCTCGGTAGTGTCCCAGCCGGTGCTGGCGGCGCGGGCCGGTCGCAGCAGCACATCCAGAATGCGGTCTTCGGCGGCTTCATCGGCGCGCTGGCCAACCTCGGCGATGGCCTGCTCGCGCATCATCTTCAGCGCCATGTCGGCGAGGTCGCGGATGATGGTTTCGACATCGCGCCCGACATAGCCGACTTCGGTGAACTTGGTGGCTTCGACCTTGATGAACGGCGCGTTGGCGAGTTTGGCCAGGCGGCGCGCGATTTCGGTCTTGCCGACGCCGGTCGGGCCGATCATGAGGATGTTTTTCGGCGTTACTTCCGGGCGCAGATGCTCGGCCAGCTGCATGCGTCGCCAGCGGTTGCGCAGCGCCAGCGCGACGGCGCGCTTGGCACCATTCTGGCCAACGATATGACGATCGAGTTCGTGCACGATTTCGCGCGGAGTCATGGCGGTCATGGGGCTTACCAGTCGAGTCGTTCGAGCGTGTGCTGATGATTGGTGAAGACGCAGATGTCTCCGGCCATCGTCAGCCCGTATTTGACAATTTCTTCGGCGGACAGCTCGCTGTGGTCGACCAGTGCGCGCGAGGCGGCCAGCGCGTAGTTGCCGCCGGAACCGATGGCGATGATGCCGTGCTCCGGCTCCAGCACATCACCGCTACCGGTGATGATCAGCGAGGCATGCTTGTCGGCCACGGCGAGCAGGGCTTCGAGCCGGCGCAGCGTGCGATCGGTACGCCAGTCCTTGGCCATTTCCACGGCGGCGCGCACGAGATGACCGCTGTGCTTTTCCAGTTTGGCCTCGAAGTAATCGAAGAGCGTGAAGGCATCGGCCGTGCCGCCGGCGAAACCGGCCAGCACCTGATCTTTGTAGAGGCGACGCACCTTGCGGGCGTTACCCTTCATCACCGTGTTGCCGAGCGAGACCTGGCCATCGCCACCGAGTACCACGGTGTTGCCGCGACGGACGGATAATATGGTGGTCATGGGTTACGACTCTCTGCTTTTGATGGAGCGGGCGATTTGCCGGAAACAGGCGCGCTGGCCGGGATGGCATCGAGACCGGCCTCGCCGAGTTTGGTGCGCGCCAGGTCGCGGCGCTCGACTTGATTGAACGGGCCGACGAGCACGCGCTGCAGCGTGGCACCGCCTTCGCGCTGGCTTTGCACGCGCGCCGGCAGGCCGAGCTGGCTGATGGCCGAGCGCCGGGCATTGGCCTCGGTTGCGCTGCGGAAGGCGCCGGCCTGCAACCAGAAGCTGCCATCGCTGACGGCAGCGGTATTCGCGCCGGGGCGCGGAGCCGGGCGTGTTTCCACGCTGCGGGTGGGCAGCACTTTCTGGTTCGGCAGCAGCTCGTAGAAGGCGAAACGCTCGGCCGGCTTCGGTGCCGGTTTTGGCTTCTCGGCTTTCTCTTCGGCCAGGGCCGGCGGCACAGTGGCCACCGGCGGGGCTGGCTTTTTCATCAGCATCACGATGAGCGCGACGAGGCCGGCGAGCAGCAGCAGGCCGACGATGAGACGACCCTTCTTGATGCCGGGCTTTTTCGCGGGTGCGCTTTTGCTGGCGGTTTTTGTCGTACGCCGGCCACCCCGGCCGGTGCTGGCAGCTTTGCCGGCAGGGCGTGGTGAGCGACTGGCGCCGCGAGGCGGATTCGGACGACTCATTACATGCGTTCCGGGGCAGCCACACCAAGCAGGCCAAGGCCGTTGGCGATGACCTGCCGCACGCCGAGGCTGAGCGTCAGTCGGGCCTGACGGAGCGGCTCGTCATCGACGAGTACCTTGGTGCTGTTGTACCAGCCGTGGAATTGGCTGGCCAACTCCTTCAGGTAGTTCGAGAGCTGATGCGGCTCGTAGGCTTCAGCGGCTTTCAGCAGCACTTCAGGGTAGCGTTGCAGCGCTTTTGCGAGGTCGCGCTCGGCATCGCTGTCGAGACGATCGAGCGCGGCCAGGCCGGCGTCGCGATCCAGCGTCCAGCCCAAGGTGGCCAGCTTTTCCAGCATCGAGCAGACGCGGGCGTGAGCGTACTGGATGTAGTAGACCGGATTGTCCTTGCTCTGCGACACGGCGAGGTCGAGATCGAAGTCGATGTGCTGCTCGCTCTTGCGCGTGATGTAGTAGAAGCGCGCGGCATCGTTGCCGACTTCCTCGCGCAGCTCGCGCAGCGGGATGAACTGGCCGGAGCGCGACGACATCTGCACCTGCTCGCCGCCACGCCAGAGCGACACGAACTGCACCAGCAGCACGTCGAGCTTGCCGGCATCGAGGCCGAGGGCGGTCAGCGCGGCTTTCACGCGGATGATGTAGCCGTGGTGGTCGGCACCCCAGATATTCACCACGCGGTCGAAGCCGCGCTCGAACTTGTTCAGGTGATAGGCCACATCGGAGGCGAAGTAGGTGCCCTGGCCGTTGTCGCGAACCAGCACGCGATCCTTGTCGTCGCCGAAGGTGGTGGAGCGGAACCAGATCGCGCCGCCCTGTTCGTAGGTGTGGCCGTTGGCGGTCAGGCGGGCGACGGCACGCTCGATGGAGCCATCGGTTTCCAGCGTCTTTTCCGAGAACCACTCATCGTAATGCACGCCGAATTCGCCCAGATCTTCGCGGATGTCGCTGAGAATGCTGTCGAGAGCGGCGCGGAAGAACACATCGTAGCCGTCGCTGCCGAGCAGGGCGCGGGCGTTGGCGATGAGGCCGTCGATATGCGTTTCCTTGTCGCCGGAAATCACCTCGCCGGCGGCGTTCTTGACGGCATCGGCGGGGACGCCGGCAAACAGATCGGCGACCGGCTTCACCAGCGTCGCGCCGTGGCTGGCGGTCACGCTGGCGGCGATGTCGCGGATGTAATCGCCGCGATAACCGTTGCTCGGGAACACGAACGCGGCACCGGCGGCAATGCCGGACTCGACTGGATGCGATTCGACATAGCGCAGGTAGGTCGAAGTGGCGAGGATGGCCATCTGACGGCCGGCATCGTTCACATAGTATTCGCGCTGCACATCGTAGCCGACGGCATCGAGCAGCGTGGCCACGGTCATGCCGTAGGCAGCACCGCGACCGTGGCCGACATGCAGCGACGAGGTCGGATTGGCCGAGACGAATTCGACCTGCAGCTTCTGATTGCGGCGCGGTGTGCGGCCGAAGTCGGCAGCGGCGGCGAAGATCTGGCTGAGCACGGCAAATTCGGTGGCGCCGGCGAGGAAGAAGTTGATGAAGCCGGGGCCGGCAATCTCGACCTTGCTGACAATGGCATTGACCGGCAGCGCGGCCACGATGGCCTCGGCAATGTCGCGCGGCTTGCGGCCGGCGGCTTTCGCGCTGGCCAGGGCGAGATTGGTGGCCCAGTCGCCATGCGCCTTGTCGCGCGTGCGATCGAGCTGGATGGCCGGGCTGAAATCTGCCGGCAGCACGCCGTCGGCACGCAGGGAGGCGAGGGCGGTGGTCAGCAGGTGTTCGAGAGCAAGCTTCATCGTCTATTCCAAAGCGGGTCGTGCACGCAGCAGGCAGTCGCCTGCGCTTTAATTGGGCGCGATTGTACCAATAAAAAAGGCGAACACCCGTTTCCGAGTCTTCGCCTTTTTGCGATCACCGTAACAGTGATCGGCCTCTGCAAGTGCTTACTTGGAGAAGCTGCGAGCGCCAAAGCGCTGCTTGAACTTGTCGATACGACCGCCGGTGTCGACGACTTTCTGCGTGCCGGTGTAGAACGGGTGGCAAGCCGAGCAGGTATCGATCAGGAAGTTTTTGCACAGGGTGGAACGGGTTGTGAAGGTGTTGCCGCAGGAGCAGGTGGCAACAACAGCTTCGTAACGCGGATGGATGTCGGCGCGCATGAGTAAATCCTCTGGTTAAGAACGGGGTTGGTGACCTCGCCATCCTCGTGGGTTCTGCCATAAGGCCATGCGGCCGGGGCAGAGCAAACGCCGAGGTACGAAATCAAACCATTCTTTTGGCCTACCGAAACTGTCGCTTCGTTCCAGCGGGGCACAACAAGGTGGCGGATTCTACAAGATGTCTGCTTTTTGGCCAAGTGGGCTTTTGCCGGCCTGGATGTGACGGTCATGAGCGCGGTGGTAGTAGCGCAATGGTAATCTTGCCGCCATGAAGCTCATCCAGGTGGCGCTGCCATCGCCGTTACGGCAAGTCTTTGATTATCGTGTGCCCGCAGGCGTTGCCGTGCCGGCGGCGGGCGTGCGCGTGCGCGTGCCGTTCGGTCGGCAGCAACTCATCGGGCTGGTCACTGCCGAGGTGGCGCAGAGCGATGTGCCATCCGCCAAGCTCAAGGCCGTGAGCGAGGTGCTCGATGCCGAGCCGGCGCTGCCGCCAACGCTGTGGGCGCTGGCACGCTGGGCGGCGTCCTACTATCAGCATCCCTTGGGCGATGCCCTGAGCCAGATGCTGCCGGTGCTGATCCGTCAGGGCGAGGCGTTATTGCCGACCGCGCCCCGGCTCTGGCGATTGACGCCACGAGGGCTGGCACTGGCAGCGGATGGCCTGCGCCGTGCCGCGCGCCAGCAGCAAGCCTGGCAGGTCTTGCGCGAGCACGAGCATGGCCTGGGCGATACCGCGCTGCAGGCGCTGGGCGTGAGCCGCGAGGCGTTGCTGGCGCTGCAGGAAAAAGAGCTGGTCGAAATTGCCAGCGCCGAGCCGGTGCAGGCCGCGCCCGCAATGCCTAGCTTGGCCAGCCTGCTGGCAGAAACGCCGCTGACGCTGAACCCGGAGCAGGCGGCGGCGCTCTCCGTGCTGACCGCGCAATCCGGCTTCCGCGTCACGCTGCTGCAGGGCATTACCGGCAGCGGCAAGACCGAGGTCTATCTGCAGCATATCGAGCAGGTGCTGCGCGCCGGCCGGCAGGTGCTGGTGCTGGTGCCGGAAATCGGTCTCACGCCGCAAACGGTGGCGCGCTTTCGTGCCCGCTTTCGCTGCCCGCTGGCCGTGCTGCATTCGGGCTTGTCGGATCGCGAGCGTCTGCAGGCCTGGCGCGCGGCGCGGGCGGGCGAGGTCAATCTCATCATCGGCACGCGATCGGCGATTTTCACGCCCATGGCGCGGCCGGGGCTGATCATCGTCGATGAAGAACACGATCTGTCGTTCAAGCAGCAGGAAGGCTTTCGCTATCACGGCCGCGATGTGGCCGTGCGGCGCGCTCAGCTCGAAGACATCCCCATTGTGCTTGGGTCGGCGACGCCGGCGCTGGAGTCGATTGCCAATGTGCAGGCCGGGCGCTACCAGCGATTGGCGCTGACGCAGCGGGCCGGCGGCGCTCAGGCTCCGCAAGTGCGCTGTCTGGACCTGCGTGGCCAGACCTTGCAGGACGGTTTGTGCGCCGCCGCCCGCACCGCCATTGGCGACACACTCAAGCGTGGCGAGCAGGTGCTGGTGTTCATCAATCGCCGGGGCTATGCGCCGGTCATGCTCTGCCATGACTGCGGCTGGCAGGCCGAGTGCAGCCGTTGCGATGCGCGCCCGACGCTGCATCGTGATCCGGTGCGGCTGCATTGTCATCACTGCGGCTTCGAGCAAGCACCGCCACGGCATTGCCCGACCTGCAACAGCACGGACTTACGGCCGGTCGGCGTCGGCACCGAGCGCCTCGAGCAGGCACTGATGGCCGCGCACCCCGGCATCCCGGTGCATCGCGTGGATAGAGACAGCACGCGCCGCAAAGGCGCGCTGCAAGGCCTGCTCGATGAGATCCACAAGCCCGGCCCGGCGATTCTGGTGGGCACGCAAATGCTGGCGAAAGGCCATCACTTCCCGCGCGTGACGCTGGTCTTGATTCCCGATGTGGATGGCGCGCTGTTCAGTGCTGATTTCCGTGGCGGCGAGCGCCTGGCGCAGCTGCTGGTGCAGGTTGCCGGTCGCGCCGGCCGTGGCGACACGCCCGGTCAAATGTGGCTGCAGACGCATCAGCCGGATCACCCGTTGCTGGTGACGCTGCTGTCGCAGGGCTACATTGCTGCCGCACGCGACTTGCTCAAGGAGCGGCAGCTGCTGGGCTTGCCGCCAGCGGGGCATCTGGCGTTGTTGCGCGCCGAGGCCACGCGCGCCGAGCTGCCGCTGGCCTTTCTGCAACAGGCGGCGGTGGCGATTGTGCAGGGGCAGTACGGCGTGCAGGCCTGGGGCCCGGTGCCGGCGCCGATGGCGCGCAAGGCCGGGCTGTCTCGCGTACATCTGCTGCTCAAGGCCGATGACCGCAAGTCGCTGCATGCCTTGCTGACCACGCTGGTGCCTTGGCTGGATGCGCTGCCCAGCGCCCGTCAGGTGCGCTGGTCGCTGGATGTTGACCCGCAGGAGCTGCAATAGCTCGCTGCAGGTCTGGCCTGGCTTAAACGATCAGGGAATGACGACGCTTGGCGCAGGCTCAGTTGCCGGGCTGGCTGGCGGTGTCGCTGCCGGTGCCTGCTCTGCCGGAATCAGCTCGTCAATCGCTTCAGGATCAGCCGCATCGGCCTGTTGGCCAGTGAGCCGATTGACACGCACCGACGACAGCCCAGCCGGTGTTGGCGGCATGCTGAATGGGATGCCGCGCAGCGCCGTGGCCATGTACTGGTTCCAGATCGGCAGCGCCGCGTAGCCACCGTATTCGACCTTGCCCAGGCTCTTCGGCTCGTCAAAACCCACCCACGATACCGCCACCATCTGTGCATTGAAGCCGGCGAACCAAGCATCGCGGGCATCGTTGGTGGTGCCGGTTTTGCCGGCCAGATCGGCGCGCCCGAGGCTGAGTGCGCCACGGCCGGTGCCGTGCTGAATCACATCCTGCAAAATCGAGTACATCTGGCGCGCAGCACGCGGACGCATGATGCGCAGCGCGACCGGATAATCGGGCACAAACGCCGCTGGCACAGGCTGCGTGACCGCAATATTGGTGCCGTCGCCAGTGATGCTGCCGCTTTGCTCGGCGCTCACCGGCGGCGTGACGCCAGGAATGACCTCAGCAGGCTGGGCAACCCCGTCAGCATTGACCACCGGTGCTGGCATCGGTAGCTCACACGGGCGGCAGACGCGCTTCGGCTCGGCCTGAAACACGACCTTGCCGCTGCGATCCACGACCTTCTCGATGAAGTACGGATTCACGCGCAGGCCGCCATTGGCGATGCTGGCATAGGCCGTGGCCATCTGGATCGGCAGCACTTCAGCCGAGCCCAGCGCCAGCGTCAAATCCTGCGGCATGCGCGATTTTTCCAGGCTGAAACGGCTCAGGTATTCGCGCGCATCACTCACGCCAACCGCTTGCAGCAGGCGAATTGAGACCAGATTGCGCGACAGGTAAAGCGCCCGACGCAGCGTGATCGGGCCCATGAACTCGCCATCAGAGTTGCTTGGTGACCAGTCGCCGAAGGTCAGCGGTGAGTCATCAATGACGCTGACCGGCGTGAAGCCGCTCTCCAGCGCCTTGGCGTAAATCAGTGGCTTGATGGTGGAGCCGGCCTGACGCCAGCTCTGCACGGCGCGATTGAATTTGCTTTGCGTGAAATCGAAGCCACCAACGATAGCCTCGATAGCCCCGGTTTCCGGATTCATGGCGATGAGCTGGCCCTGCACATCGGGAATTTGCGCCAAGCGCCAGGACTTGCCCACGGCCTGCAAGCGCACGAAGTCGTCAACCTTGACGATGTCGCCGGCTTTGGTCGGCGCTGCGCCGATGCTGTTGACATTGATGTAGCGGCGGGCCCAGCGCAGACCATCCCAGTTGATGGTGGCTTTTTCGCCCGTGCGCAGTTCAACGCTGACCGTGCGCGCCTGCACCGCGATCACGCGCGCCGGCTCCAGGTTGCCGACCCGGCGTAACTGCCGCAGCGCCGCGGCATCGCCATGACCCTCCGGCCCGCGCCAGCCGTGGCGCTGGTCATAGGCCAGCAACCCGGCAATCACCGCTGCGCTGGCGGCATTCTGGTTGCGCGAATCAACGGTGGTGTAAACCTTGTAGCCGGTATCGTAGACGGCCTTACCGAAGCGCTCCATCAGCGATTCGCGCACCATCTCGGCCAGCCACGGCGCTTGCACATCCTGCAGGCTGGCCTGAAAGTTCAGCCCGACCGGGGCGGCAATCGCGGCATCGTGCGCTTTCTGGCTGATGTAGCCGAGCTTGAGCATGCGCCCGATGATCCAGTTGCGACGAATCAGTGCGCGTTCGGCGTTGCTCACCGGATTGTATTTCGACGGCGCTTTTGGCAGGCCGGCGATCATCGCCATTTCGGCCAGCGTCAGCTGCTGCACGGTCTTACCGTAATAAATCTTGGCGGCGGCACCAATGCCGTAGGCGCGCTGGCCCAGATAAATCTTGTTCAAATACAGCTCAAGAATTTCCTCTTTGGTCAGCGAATCTTCGATGCGCTTGGCCAGCATGATCTCGGTGAATTTGCGGCTGAAAGTGCGCTCCGAGCTGAGGAAGTAGTTCTTCGCCACCTGCATGGTGATGGTCGAGCCGCCCGAACGGATGTTGCCGCTGGTCAGAATTTCGCTGAAGGCACGGCCGAGGCCGGCGTAATCGATGCCGTCGTGCTCGAAGAAGCGGTCGTCTTCAGCGGCCAGAAAAGCCTGCACGAAGGGCTTGGGCACTTCCTTGTACTTCAGCGGCACGCTGTGCTTGACGCCGAACTCGCTGATCAGCTTGCCGTCGCGAGTCAGTACCTGCAGCGGCGTTTCGTACTCGACATGCTTGAGCGTGGAGATGTCGGGCAGTTGCGGCGTGAGCGCGAGGTAGGAGCCGCTGGCTCCGAGGGTGATGCCGGTCAGGGCCAGACCGAGCCAGCGCATCAGGCGAAAAGGCGTTGCTGCAGCAGTCATGCGAGCCACTCGTGAATCGTCCCTGCACAGGACTTGATCGCGCAGTATAAGACGCTCGCGCCGACCTTGCCTGCGTGTTTGCGTAAATGCCGATCACTTGCTAAACCATAGGGACTGGCAGGACGCCATCTCGCGAGGAAGGAACCATGGGTATGCGTAAAAATAGGCTTTACAGCGGTTTTCAGCAGTTGCAGAGCGTGGCGCTGGGCTTGCTGATGAGCGGCTGGTTGGGCGCTGCGCCCGTCACCGTCAGCACAAACTTCAAAGAGGCGGAGTTGCGCGCTGTCTTGCTGCAGCTGGCCGAAACGGCACATGTCGACATGGTGCTCGCGGACAGCGTGCAGGGGCGCGTCAGCCTGGATCTGCGCTCGGCCAGGCCGCGCCAGGCGCTGTCGGCGGTGATCAAGGCGCGGGGTTTGGTCGAGCAGCGGGTGCCTGTGTCGGCCACGCGTGACATGCTCTGGGTCGGATCGGCCGACGAGGCGGCGGCCTTGGCCAAACAGGCGTTGTCGTGGCAGCAGGCTCAGGAGCTGGGCATCCCGGTGGAAACGCGTTTGCTGGCCTTGCATTACGCGCGTGCCGCCGACCTAGCGAAATGGCTGGGCGCGGCTTCCGGCGAGCGCTTGCTCGGCCCGCGCGGACGCATCGATGTGGATGCGCGCACCAACACCTTGCTGGTTACCGACACGCCGGCGCATTTGGTGCAGCTGCAGCAATGGCTGCTTGTGCTCGACCGGCCGGCGCGACAGGTCATGGTTGAAACGCGGCTGGTGGCGGTCTCGCGCACGCAGGCGGAGGCGCTAGGGGCGCGCTGGCAGGTCAGCGGCCCGCAATGGGCTGGGCAGGTGCCGTTGACGGCGCCCGGCGCTGAAGTATCGGCGCTGCGCTATGGCTTGCTGGGCCTGAGCGGCCATGCGCTGGATATTGAATTGTCGGCACTCGAAACCTCCGGGCAGGGCGACATTCTGGCGCGCCCCAGCGTGATGACGGCCGAGCAGCAAAAAGGCGTGATTGCATCGGGTCAGCAAATTCCCTATCAGGAGACGACCCATAGCGGCGCCACGACCACGCGCTTCGTCAATGCCGAGCTGAGTCTGGAAGTCACGCCGTCTGTCAGTGCCGATGAGCAAGTTCTGCTTGAGCTAGACCTCAAACATGACAGTCCGGGTGAGCTTCAGAGCAATGGCGCGCGGGCGATCGAGACCAATCATCTGGTCACGCAAGTGCGTTTGCGCGATGGCCAAACCTTGATGCTCGGCGGAATTTTTCGAACTCAGGCCGTGCGCACTGTCAGTCGGGTGCCTGTACTGGGTAATATCCCGCTATTGGGCTACCTGTTCCGCCGCGACTTGGTGCGTGAGGACAAGCAGGAGCTACTCATTTTTGTGACACCGCACCTGGTCGCGGATGCCGACCCGCTGCCAGTACCGGTTGCTGAGAAGTCAGATGTTGCCAACGAACATTCACAATATTTATCTGGTCGGGCCCATGGGCGCGGGCAAGACCACGATTGGTCGGCAGCTCGCCGAGCTGCTGCATTGGGAGTTCCTTGATTCGGATCACGAAATCGAGGCGCGCACCGGGGCCAACATTCCCTGGATCTTCGATATCGAGGGCGAGGACGGCTTTCGCCAGCGCGAAGAGCATGTGATTGATGTGCTGACGCAGCGTCGCCATGTGGTGTTGGCGACGGGCGGTGGGGCGGTCATGCGCGCCGAGAATCGTCGGCACCTGCATGAACGCGGCACCGTGATCTATCTCGAAACCACCGTGGAGCGCTCGCTGGAACGCACCGCGCGCGACCAGAACCGGCCTTTGCTGCAAACGGCTAACCCGCGTGCCCGGCTGGCCGAGCTGCTGCACCTGCGCGATCCCTTGTATCGCGAGGTTGCGCATGTCATTGTGGATACCGGCAACCAAAGCGTGCGTACACTGGCCGTGCAAATCCAGGCAAAACTGAACGCACACACAACCCTGCAAACAATGT
>CALEYY010000208.1 GCA_937928295.1 uncultured Moraxellaceae bacterium | reverse complement strand
TCTTCACTACACATCAGCATCGCTGCGGTGTGGGGCGCATTATAGGGATGCCAAACGAGGTGTCAAACACCTTTTCACGAAACCTTCATCGTTCGCTCATTTTTCCGTCAAAACCCGAGGTTTCGTTGGATTTATGAACGATTCAAGCAATGCTGACCCGGGCAATCGCCTTCTTGCCGGCTTGAATCACATGCGTCATGCCGCGCTGCATGCAGAAACCGGGCTGCGCCGGGGCGCCATCGACAAAAACGGCGTTGCGCTGGATGACATCCTTGGCTGCTGCGGAGTTTTTGGTGAGGCCGGCGCGATTCAGGATGGCAACAAGGTGCAGCACCTCTTCTTCAGCGGCCAGTGTAATGGTCCGTTCAGGCACATCTTCGGGGATTTCGCCCTTCTGCAAGAGATTGCCAGCGCCTTTATGGGCACCTGCAGCCGCTTCGGCGCCGTGGAAGCGCGTGATGATCTCTTCGGCCAGCAGGCGTTTCACTTCCTGCGGATTACGGCCAGCGACCACTTCTGCTTGCAAGCCGGCTACTTCGTCGACATCGCGGAAGCTGAGTAGTTCGAAATAGCGCCAGAGCACGCTATCCGGGATCGATAGCAATTTTTGATACATCTCGCCGGGCGCATCGGTAACACCAACATAGTTGCCGAGCGACTTCGACATCTTCTGCACACCATCAAGTCCCTCAAGAATGGGCACAGTGATGCAGGTCTGTGAGGGTTGGCCATGGCGCGCTTGCAAGGTGCGTCCCATGAGCAGGTTGAATTTCTGGTCGGTGCCGCCGAGCTCGACATCGGCCTCCAACTCCACCGAGTCGTAACCTTGCAGCAAGGGGTAGAGAAATTCGTGGATGGAGATCGGTTGCTGCGCTGCGAAGCGTTTGGTGAAATCGTCGCGCTCCATCATTCGGGTGACAGTGTACTGCGCGGCGAGCTGGATCATGTCGGCAGCCGATTTCTTGTTCATCCACTCCGAGTTGAAGACGACGCGTGTTTTAGCCGGATCCAAAATCTTGAATACCTGCGCTGCATAGGATTTGGCGTTCTCGGCAACCTGCTCGGCCGTGAGCGGCTTGCGGGTGACATTCTTGCCCGTGGGGTCGCCAATCATGCCGGTAAAGTCGCCGATCAGGAAAATGACTTCGTGACCGAGATCCTGAAATACCTTGAGCTTGTTGATCAGTACGGTGTGACCAAGATGCAGGTCGGGCGCGGTCGGGTCGAAGCCGGCCTTGACGCGCAGGGGACGCCCGGACTTCAGGCGCTCCAGCAGCTCATCGACTTGAATGATCTCTTCAGTGCCTCGCTGAATGCGGGCGAGTTGTTGTTCGGGGGTCATTGCCACAGCTCATCAGATGAATTTTTGCCATTCTAGCATTGCCCTTGGATGCCGGCTTGCTGTCGCTGGTCGATCTATGCGCTACGCTAGGCCGTTAACGGCTACTGCATAGGCGAGTGTTGTTTTGAGCATTTTCATGGGTGTGATGTCGGGCACGAGTGTCGACGCAATTGATGTGGTGCTCGCGGATTGGCGCGATCCGAAGCGGCCGGTGCTGCTGGCGAGCGTCAGTCAGAGCTGGCCAGCAGTGCTGCGGGCAGACATATTGGCACTGGCGGCCGGCGATCACGACAGTATCGACAAGCTCGGGCAACTGGATCGCGAGATCGGCATGGCGACGGCAGCAGCCTGCCTGGCGTGTCTGGCCAAGACGGATCTGGCGGCCAGCGCAGTCAGCGCCATCGGCTTTCATGGCCAGACCGTCCGCCATCGCCCCGACATGACGCCGCCATTCACGCTGCAGATTGGTGATCCGAACACGCTGGCCGAACTCACCGGCATCTCAGTGGTCAGCGACTTCCGGCGACGCGACATGGCGGCGGGTGGCCAGGGCGCGCCGCTGGTACCGGCGTTTCATGAGCAGCTATTTGCCGATGCAAGCACCCATACCGTGGTGCTGAACCTCGGGGGCATCGCCAACATTACGGTGCTGCCGGCGCAGTCGCAGGCGGGCACGACGCTGGGCTTTGATACCGGCCCGGCGAATATGCTCATGGATGCCTGGTGCCAGCAACATACCGGCCAGCCCTACGACGCGGACGGCCAGTGGGCCAGCACCGGCGAGATTGATGCGCCGCTGTTGCAACGACTGCTGGCTCATCCCTATTTCAGCAAGGTCGCGCCCAAGAGCACCGGGCGGGAAACTTTCGGGCTGACCTGGCTCAGCGAGCAACTGGTCAGCGAAGCGCGTGATATTCCGACGGTCAATGTGCAGGCCACGCTCGCCGAACTCACCGCCATCTCGGTCAGCCATGCGGTGAAGCAAACTTGCCAGGGACTTTGCGGGGACATGCTGGTCTGTGGCGGCGGCGCCTACAACCGCTATTTGATGGCACGGCTTCAGTTTCATCTGGCCGATTGGCGCGTGCTCAGCACCGCCAGCAAGGGCGTGGATCCAC
Source organism: uncultured Moraxellaceae bacterium (assembly GCA_937928295.1). Taxonomy (GTDB): domain Bacteria; phylum Pseudomonadota; class Gammaproteobacteria; order Pseudomonadales; family Moraxellaceae; genus Perlucidibaca. The sequence goes on along the minus strand of CALEYY010000208.1, from coordinate 28,059 downwards.
AATGGATAGAGGCACTGGCGTTTGCCTGGCTGGCACGCCAGATGGTACTGGGGCTAGCTGGCAATCTGCCGGCCGTCACAGGAGCGGCGGGGCTTCGTGTTCTGGGCTCATTTCATCCGGCAGCACCGGGCCGGAACCTGGCGCACTAACACCAGCTTGATGAGCCAGGCTTTAAATCAGATCGAGAACGAGGAGCCGCAACCGCAGGTTGCTGTGGCATTGGGGTTGTGAACGACGAACTGCGAGCCGTTCAGGCCCTCAACATAGTCCACTTCCGAGCCGACCAAGTATTGGAAGCTCATGGGATCGACCAGCATGGTGACATCGCCATTGAGGAAATGGGAGTCGCCTTCTTTCTCGCTGTCGTCGAAAGTGAAGCCGTAGGAAAAGCCGGAGCAGCCGCCGCCGGTGATGTACACGCGCAATTTGAGATCAGGATTTTCCTCGCCAGCACGAAGCTTGCGGACCTTTTCTGCCGCCTTGTCACTCAGCACCAATGCTGCAGATACATCGCTCATGACCAAACACTCATTTTCATCAACCAGACCAGCGGGAATTATGCCGTATATCCTAGTGTAACGGTCAACTACTGTTTATTCAGGCGGCAGGCTCTTTCACCACGCTCAAGGTCGGGCGCGTCATGGGCTGGAGCAGGCCGGTGACCTGACCACCCAGCATCATTTCCAGACTTTGGTAAGTCACCGTACCAAAAACCTGAGCCTCGCTGGCCAGCTCCAGGTGCTCATGGCAGGTCAGGTTGCCGCGTACCACGCCATTGATGACGGCATTGGCGACATCAATATCGCCGACAATTTCACCATGCAGATGCAGACAGCCATCTTTGGCGATGACCTGCCCTTCGATGCGGCCCTCGACATGCAGCGCGCCTTGAAAGTGGATATCGCCGGCAATGCGCGCCTGCTTGCTGATGAAGCTGTGATCTTTATAGGCGGACAAATCGGTCTTTTTCTGCTTCGTGCTGAACATGAGCAACCTCTGTATTAGCGGGACTGGATTTCCCACTTGTATCGGCGCGTGACCGAGCCGCTGGCACTGCGCACCTGAATATCGACACGCTCGGGCTGAAAGCCCGCCGGCAACGCCCACTCGCCGCTGAACTGCTGATAATAACGGAATTGGAAGCGCGGCGCGGGCATGACGAGCTTGACCGTCTGGCCGCCAGCGCTGGCCGTGGCTTCGACCGAGGCACTGGTCGAAGAGCCAACCGCACTGCCGCGCGTGACCAGCAAGCGGTATCGCACATGACCTGCCTGCTTGGCGGGCAGCAGCTCAAACTGCTCGATGCTGAGCGGATTGCTCGCCGCCTGAGGTGTGGCCAGCCGCTTGAAGAACGCCATGCGATCCTCGAGCAACGACAAGCTGGCGAGGAGTTCCTGGTTATCTTCCTGCAGCCGATCGGAGGCAGCCTGGATAATCCCGCATTCCTTCAGGCGAATATCGGTGCGCTCTTCCAACGAGCGCAACTGGCTTTGGCTGGATTGCGCGAGCTGGCTCAGCTGCTGCGACATGTCACCGGGCGTTTGCGCTGACGACCAGCGCCCGAGCATGAACGCCAGGCCCAGGCCCAGCAATAAGGCACAGCCCCAAGCAGCGCGCGTGGAAAGCTGGCGCAAGGGATTCACCGGCACCAGCATGATGCGCTGCAGGCGATCCCGACGGCGGCCCGGCTTGACCATCAGGGCAGCAGACCAATGTGCTGCAGGCCAGCGCGCTCGTCAAAACCGAACATGATGTTCATGTTCTGCACGGCCTGACCGGCAGCGCCTTTGACCAGATTATCGATGACCGACAGGATCACAATGGTATCGCCACCCTGCGGCCGGAACACGGACAGGCGGCAGGTGTTCGCGCCTTTCACGCTGCGCGTTTCCGGGTGGCTGCCGGCGGGCATGACATCGACAAAAGGCTCGGTGGCGTAGGCTTGCTCATAAAGCGCCTGCAGATCAACGGCTGATGTATTTGCACGCGCATAGAGCGTGGCATGGATGCCGCGAATCATCGGGGTGAGGTGCGGCACAAAAGTCAGGCCGACACTGGCTCCGTGAGCGCCGGCTAGGCCCTGACGAATCTCGGGCAAGTGCCGGTGACCGGCCACGCCATACGCCTTGAAGCTTTCGCTGGTTTCGCAGAGCAGGCTGTGCACTTCGGCTTTGCGGCCGGCACCGGACACGCCGGATTTGACATCGGCGACCAGATGCTCGGCATCGATCAGACCGGCTTTCAGCAGCGGCAGAAAGCCGAGCTGTACGGCCGTGGGGTAGCAGCCGGGGTTGGCAACAAGCCGGGCCGTGCGAATGGCGTCGCGATTGACTTCCGGCAAGCCGTAAACGGCTTCGGCCAACAGCTCGGGGCAGGCATGCGGCATGCCGTACCAATGCGCCCACTCGTCGGCATCCTTGAGGCGGAAGTCGGCCGCGAGATCAATGACCTTGATGCCGGCCGCCAGCAGCGCCGGTACCTGCTGCATGGCGATGCCATTGGGCGTGGCGAAAAAGACCACATCGCAGGCCAGCAGCGTTTGCAAATCCGGGGCCGCAAAGGTGAGATCGACATGGCCGCGCAAGTTCGGGAACATCGTCGCCACCGGCAGGCCAGCCTCGCCACGCGAGGTGATGACGGCAATTTCCACCTGCGGATGCTGCGCCAGCAAGCGCAGCAATTCGACGCCTGTATAGCCTGTGCCACCGACAATACCAACTTTGATCATGCGAAGATGACTCCTGTGGGCTCATGCAACATGAGCCGCTAGCTAAAACTCAGGCCGTGATTATCCGAGAACCGGCGCAGCTGAGCAAACCTCGCGTTGCGGTGTTGGCCAGTAGCCGTACACCCACGATCTTGGCAGACTGCGAGTCCTTCAGGGAGAAAACCATGCTGTGGCTGAAAGCCTTCCACATTATTGCTGTTGTCTGCTGGTTTGCCGGCTTGTTCTATTTGCCGCGCCTGTTCGTCTACCACGCCGACACGCAGGATGATGCCGGCCATGAGCGTTTTGTCATCATGGCGCGGAAGCTCTATCGCGGCATCATGTGGCCATCAATGGTCGCGACGCTGGCATCCGGCGCCACGCTGCTGGTCATGCAATGGCCGGCCTGGCAGGGACAGGGCTGGCTGCATGCCAAACTGACGCTGGTGGTGATGCTGATTGGCTATCATCTTGCCTGCGGGCACTACCGGCTGCAGCTGGCCGAGCGGCGCAGCCAGAAGTCGCATGTGTTTTTCCGCATCTTCAATGAAGCGCCGGTACTGGCATTGATCGCGATCGTGATCCTCGTTGTGGTGAAACCCTTTTGATGCGCCCGGTGACATTGTGCTTTTCCGGGCTGGATCCTTCTGGCGGTGCCGGCTTGCAGGCCGACATCGAGACGATTGCCGCGCTGGGCGGCCATGCGTCGGTGGTGGCCACGGCGCTGACCGTGCAGGACAGCCAGCGCGTCTATGACTTTCAGCTCACGGAACCGGCGCTGATGCGCGCGCAGGCCGAGCGCGTGCTCGCCGATCTGCCGGTGCGCTGCGTCAAGCTCGGCATGCTGGGCTCGGCGGCGGCGGTGACGACGGTGCTGTCGAGTCTGGAGAGGTATCGTCATTTGCCGGTGGTCATGGATCCGGTGTTGTCGGCGAATTCGGGCGGCACGCTGGCACAGAGCGACTTGCGTGCGGCCTTGCTGGCGGCGCTGCCGCAGGTCAGCGTGATTACGCCGAACAGTGTCGAGCTGCGTCTGCTCGCAGGCTGCGAGGATCCGGATCAGGCCGTAGCCATACTGACGCGGGCTGGGGCCAAGGCGATCTGGCTCAAGGGCGGCCATGAGCCGGGCGAGATGTTGATCAACACTCTTTATGTGAAGGGCAAGCCGGTGCTGCGCTCGGCATTGACCCGCCTGCCCGGCGAATTTCATGGCTCCGGCTGCACGCTGGCAGCAGCCTTGGCGGCGGGCCTGGCAGCTGATCTGTCATTACCGGATGCCGTACAGCAAAGTCAGGATTTTGTGGCTCAGGCATTGGCGTGCGCTGATCGTCCGCGCGATCAGGGCCAGTGGCTGCCACGGCGTGTAGGCATTACATGGCGATGACCACGATGACAAGTCGGGTTCAGGGAATCTATGCGATTACCGACAGCAGCCTGCTGCAAGGGCGCTTGCTGCCGGCCGTGGAGGCAGCGCTGCAAGGCGGGGCTCGGGTCATCCAGTATCGCGACAAGATTGCCGCCGGACTGTCTGCCGATGCCAAGTTCCGCGAGCAGCAACGACGCCATGATGAGGCGACCGCTCTGCTCGCGCTTTGTCGGCAACACCGCATACCGCTGCTCATCAATGATGATGTCGAGCTGGCTTTGGCCATCGGGGCCGATGGCGTGCACCTGGGCCAAGGCGATGGCGGCCTGATCGCGGCACGCGAGCGCCTAGGCAGCAACGCCATCATTGGCGTGACCTGTCATGCCCAGATCAGCTTGGCCCGAATCGCCGCCCGTGACGGCGCCAGCTATGTCGCTTTCGGGGCGATGTTCGCGTCCGCCACCAAGCCTCTGGCAAAGCCCTGCCCGCTCGCCGTTTTAACTGAAGCCCGCGCCGAACTGGCGCTGCCGCTGGTAGCGATCGGCGGCATTACGCCGGATAATGCCGCATCCGTCATCGACGCCGGCGCGCAGGCGGTGGCCGTGATTGCCAGCCTCTGGCAGGCCCCCGACATTCGCGCACGCGCGCAGCAATTTTCCCAGGAGTTTGTTCGCCCATGACCAGCAATCGCTCAGATCGTTTATTCCAGGCCGCCTGCGAGGTCATTCCCGGCGGCGTGAATTCGCCGGTGCGCGCCTTCCGGGGCGTCGGCGGCAATCCGGTCTTTTTTGCCCGCGCCCAGGGCGCCTATCTGTTCGATGCCGATGATCGCTGCTACATCGACTATGTCTGCTCCTGGGGGCCGGCCATCCTCGGTCACGCCCACCCGGAGGTGATTCGCGAAGTGCAGGAGGCGGCGACGCTCGGGCTGTCGTTCGGTGCGCCCACGGAAGTGGAAGTGGAGATGGCCACGCGCGTTCGCGAGCTGATGCCGAGCATGGAGCTGGTGCGCATGGTCAGCTCGGGGACGGAAGCGACGATGAGCGCGATCCGTCTTGCGCGTGGCTACACCAAGCGCGATGTGCTGGTGAAATTTGAAGGCTGCTATCACGGCCATTCGGACTCTCTGCTGGTCAAGGCCGGCTCCGGCGCACTGACGCTGGGCGTGCCCAGCTCGGCTGGCGTGCCGGAGAGTCTGGCGGTTCACACCATCACGCTGCCGTACAACGATCTGGCCGCGACGCAGGCGTTTTTTGCCGAGCGTGGCCATGAAGTGGCTTGCGTGATTGTGGAGCCGGTCGCCGGCAACATGAATCTGATCCCGCCGGTGCCCGGCTTCCTGCAAGGCCTGCGTGAGGTTTGCGACAGCTCGGGCGCGGTGCTGATCTTTGATGAAGTGATGACCGGCTTTCGTGTCGCTCTCGGTGGCGCGCAGGCGCTGTATGGCGTCAAACCCGACCTCACCACGCTGGGCAAAATCATCGGCGGCGGCATGCCGGTGGGCGCGTTTGGCGGCCGCCGCGACATCATGGAGTGCATCGCGCCGCTGGGGCCGGTGTATCAGGCCGGCACGCTGTCTGGCAATCCGATCGCCATGCGCGCGGGCCTGATGACGCTGAAGCTGATCAGCCAGCCCGGCTTCCACGACCAGCTCAGCGCCAATACGCGCGCCCTTTGCGATGGCCTTGAAGCGGCTGGCCGCGCCGCTGGCGTGCCGATCACGACGCATCAGGTCGGCGGCATGTTCGGCTTGTTTTTCAGCGACAAGCCGGTGTGGTCGTATGACGACACCACGCACTGCGATGTTGAGCATTTCAAGCGCTTCTTCCATGCCATGCTGGAGGAAGGTATTTACCTGGCGCCGTCGGCCTTCGAGGCCGGTTTTGTGTCGATCGCGCATACCAATGCCGACATCGCCAACACTGTCGCCGCCGCCGAGCGCGCGCTGCGGGCCACACGCTGAGGCATCCCATGACATCCTTGCATCATTGCGCATGATGATTCGCCGGCCGCTGCTCTGGGCACTGACGCTGTCAGCGCTCTTGCACGCGTGCTGGATGGTCGATGTGGAGTGGGCATGGCCGTGGCGGCAGCAAATCCCAGACGAAGTATTGGCCACCAAAAAGGCCGAGGCCGTGAAGCGCGTGCGTCTGGCGGCCAAACCCAAGGTCACGCGCAGCGACATCCTGCAAGTGACGCTGCTGGCCCCGGACGGCAGCGCGCAGGCCGAAACGCCGAAGCAAAAGCCCAAGTCGGCCATCACACCTGTTGCAACTAAGACGATTGCGGCAGTAATAACTCCTGCGCCAGCGGCCAAAGAAGCTGCGGCAGCGGAGTCGCCGCCGCTACCAAACGCGCCGACGCCCGAGCCCGAACTGACCTTTCCGCTCTCGGTGCTGGCCAAGCAGCGCGCCCACTACTACGGTTTCGCGATGGATCTCAGCCAGCAATGGCTGATGGAAGGCACGCGCTATGTGATTCGCAACGAGGCCAGCAAATTCGGCTTCAAGGCCGAGATTCTCAGCGAGGGCAATGTGTCGCCGGAGGGGCTGCAGCCCGAGCATTATCGCCTCACGCTGAACAACACGCTGCGCAACTACGCCGACTTTGATCGTGCGCAGGATCAGCTCGTGCACGGCAAGGCCGGCGCACGGAAAATTGCCGCGCTGACCAGCGACATGCAAGACATGGCCAGCCTGCCCTTCCATGTTGCCGTGACTTACGAGGGCAGCGCCGACCGCCGCCTAATGGTGACCACCGGCAGTTCTGTCTACGAGATCACGCTGCATGTGGTGGCCGAGGAAACACTAAAGCTGCCGGGCGGCACGCTGAAGACCATCCACTTGCAGGGCAACCGCACGCGCAGTGACGGCACGCGGCAAGAGGGCTACAACATCTGGCTGGCGCCGCGTTACCGGAATTTCCCGGTGCGTTTCAGCGGGCCGGACAGCAAAGGCAATCTGCTGGAGATGTCGGTGAGTTCATTGGCCTTTGATGGCAAGACGGTTTTCGGGCGTGACCTGCCGCCCTTGCCGGAAGCGGAAAAGCCCGAGGGCATCCCGGCGCAAATGCAAATCGATCATCTGCAAGATACACCGCCCGCCAGCCCGTCTGCCGAGAGCAGCGCCGCCCCAGAAACACACTCGCCCACGCCGATACCGGGGAGCGAGCCGGTTCCGACGCCTTAACGCCGGAACAGATTCAGCACGCCATCCACCATGGAGTCGATGAAGGCAGGCACACCGCCGCTGGCACAGGGCGTGCTTTCGTGAGGCATGGATTTCACGGCCAGCGGTACGCGCAAGGCGCCGCTGCAACTCTCCGCGCTGAGACGGCCACTGGCGGCATCAATCCATTGCCAGCTCACCCCCGCCGGCACCACCGGCAAGGGCGCCGCCGGCTGCAACTGCTGCATGAAATCGATCCAGACCGGCAAAGCCCCGGTGCCGCCCGACAAGCCTATCGGCTGGTTGTCGTCGCGACCGAGCCAGACCACCGCCAGCGTGCGCCCGGCACTGCCGGCAAACCAGCTGTCACGCAAATCATTGGTGGTGCCGGTCTTGCCCGCCAGCACCCAGGTCGATGGCAGGCGCTGATATGCCGGCGCTCCCGTGCCCTGCCGCATGACCTGCTGCAAGCCGAAATGCAGCAGATAAGCATCGGCCGGATCAATAATCTGCTGACGCTCGCTGACAAACTGCTGCAACGGACGACCTTCGGAGTTGACCACGGCGACAATACTTTGCAGCGGCGCACGAATGCCGCCGGAAAGGAGCGTCTGATAAAGCTGCAACACCTGCATCGGCGTCTGATTCAACGCCCCCAGCAGCAGCGAGGGATACGGCTTGCTGTCTACCCTCACACCCAACTGCTGCAAAGTCTGCATGATGGCGGGCAGGCCCAGCGTCATACCTAAGCGCACCGAAGCCTGGTTGTACGAATGCGCCAACGCGCTCTGCAAGGTCACCGTGCCGTGGCTTTGCTGATCGTAGTTTTGCGGCTGCCAGAGCTTGCCGCCGCCACTGACGACCTCGACCGGGCCATCGTCCAGCGGCGACGCCCAGGTGTACTGCCCCGTGCCGAGCGCCGTCAGGTAGATGACGGGCTTGAGCAGCGAACCGACCTGGCGCGACGCATCAATGGCGCGGTTATAGCCGGTGAACAGGCCCGAGCCGCCGACCAGCGCCCGCAACTCGCCGGTCTGGCTATCCGCCGCGACCACCACGCCTTCAACCTTGTTCAGCGCGCGCCCTTGGGTGCGCAGGCGCTCAATCGTCCCCACCAGCGCCCGTTCGGCGGCATTCTGCATGCGCGGATCAAGCGTGGTGAAAATCTGCAGGCCCTGGCTGCTCAAATCTTCCGGCTGATAGCTCTCGCGCAGCTGACGACGCACCAAATCGAGAAAATCGGGATAGATATTGCTCGCTGCCGTCGGCTTCTCGATCACGCCCAACGGCATCAGCATGGCCTGATCGCGGTCTGGCGCGCTGATAAACCCTTCGCGATACAGGTTGTCGAGCACGATGTTGCGACGCTCGCGCGCCCGTTCAGGCTGACGACGCGGGTTGTAATAGGACGGCCCCTTGACCATGCCCACCAGCAGCGCCACCTGCGGCAGCGACAGCTCGGCAATCGGCTGTCCGAAGTAATACTGCGCCGCCAGCCCGAAGCCGTTCACCGAGCGCGTGCCTTGCTGGCCAAGATTCACTTCATTCAGGTAAGTCTCAAGAATCTCGTTCTTGTCGTAATGCCACTCCAGCAGCATCGCCATGATGGCTTCGTTGGCCTTGCGCCGCAGCGAACGCTCATCCGTCAGATAGAAATTCTTCACCAGCTGCTGCGTCAGCGTGCTGCCGCCCTGGCGGACCGAGCCGCTGCTGAAGTTGACCCAGACCGCGCGCAGAATGCCGCGAACGGAAATGCCAATGTGGTGATAGAAGCGCTGGTCTTCGGTGGCAATCAGGGCATCGACCAGATGCGGCGGAGCCTCCTTAAGCTGGATCAGCACACGATCTTCATTCTGGCTGGGGTAGATGCCGCCAATCACCATCGGCTCCAGGCGCACGCTGCCATTGGCGCGCGGCAAGGTGCTGGCGAGCGACGCAATGCGCTGGCCATCAAACTGCAGACGCAGCACCTGCGCTGACTCACGCTCGGTCTCGGCAAAGGAAAAACCGCGCGTGTGCAAATACAGCGTGTTGCCCTGCTGCGAAAAAGTGCCCGGCGTTGGCGCGCCTGCCAGCTCACGATAGTTCAGCTCCGTCAGCTCGCTGCGCACTTCGCTCAGCCCCAGCGGCAAACCGACCTGCAAAGTCAGCGGCCGGGCAAACACCTTGGCCGGGATGGCCCAGCGCTTGCCCTCGAATTTTTCCCGCACGATGCCATCCAGCCGCATCACATAGGCACCGCCACCGACCAGCGTAATCAGTGCCACCAGCATCAGCAGCAAAACGACTGCAGGTTGGATGCGCTGCCAGAGACTGCCGGGTTTGGACACGATGTTGAGCACTCACAAACAAAAAGTAGGCCGATTGTAACGATTGCCATGGCCCTGCGGTAACTTGCAGGATGGCGTTCGCCGCAAGCCTCACTATAATGCGGGCGTTTTTCCACCGCTTGATTCTGCCACCACCGAGCACGAGAACCTTATGACAACGCGTTTTGATGTGTACGCCGTGGGCAATGCCCTGGTCGATCTCGAATATCGGGTGGAAGATGATTTTCTGCAAAGCCAAAGCATCGAGAAGGGCGTGATGACGCTCGCCGAAGCCGATGCCCAGGCGCGTCTGCTGAGCGCGCTGGACAGCAAGCACCCGCGCGAAAAACAAGCCTCCGGTGGTTCTGCCGCCAACAGCATCATCGCCGCCAGTGCCTTTGGCAGCCGCTGCTTCTACAGCTGCAAGGTCGCCGCCGACAGCCTCGGTGACTTTTATCGCAGCGACCTGATCGCCGCCGGCGTCAGCACCAACTTGCAGGAGCAGCGCCCGGAAGGCGTTTCGGGCACCTGCGTGGTCATGGTCACGCCCGACAGCGAGCGCACCATGAACACCTATCTCGGCATTACCGCCGATGTCTCGGTCAGCGAGCTTGATCTGGATGCCTTGCGCGCCAGCCGCTGGCTTTATATCGAGGGCTATCTCAGCACATCGGAAAGTGCGCGCGCGGCCGTGGCTCTAGCACGCACAGAAGCCCGCGCGGCCGGCGTGAAGCTGGCGCTGACCTTCTCCGACCCGGCCATGGTGCAATACTTCCAGCCGCAGCTGCGCGAACTGCTCGGCGATGGCGTGGATCTGCTGTTCTGCAACGAATGGGAAGCCAAGAGCTTTGCCGGTAGCGACGACCTTGATGTCGCGCTCACCGCCTTGCGCCAGGTCGCGCAGGCCGGCGTGCTGACGCGCGGCGCCGAAGGTGCCTGGGCGTGGACACAGCACTCCATCCTCGAATTGCCCGCCGTGCCGGCGCAAGCCATCGATACCCTCGGCGCTGGCGACAGCGTTGCGGGCGCCGTGCTGCACGGTCTCAGTCAGGGCTGGACGCTGGAGCAAAGCACCCGTCTGGCGCTGAAAACTGCCAGCGCCGTAGTCAGCCAATACGGCCCGCGCCTGCCCTTGGCGCAATACCGCGAGCTGCTGGAGGGCTGACCATGAGCTTCAGGCTTTGCGCGCTTAGCGAACTGGAAGAGAATGTCGGCCGCAGCTTTCGCTCGCCGGCCGGTGAAGTCATCCTCGTGCTGCGCGATGCCCAGGTTTATGCTTGGCAGAACATTTGTCCACACCTGGGCATCAACCTGGAGTTTAATCCGGACGAGTTCATGGACTGCGAGCAGCATTACCTGCTGTGCAGTAATCATGGCGCCTTGTTTCAAGTGGAAGATGGCCGCTGCGTGGCCGGCCCTTGCCACGGCGAGTCGCTGCTCAGCGTGCCCATCAGCATTGTGTCTGGCGAAATTCGCTTGGCAGAAACCGCAACAAACGCACAATAGGCAGAGAAGGTTTGCGCCGTCTGACTGCCTCTGTTATAGATTCCTGATTGGTTTTTGAGAAATGAACATGGCTACCCGCACCAGCGAAAAACCCGCCTCCAGCGCCAAGAAGAAAGTCGTGGCTGGCAATGGCCTTATTTATGGTCTCGCCCCTTACAAAGAAGCGAAGGGCGAAGACTACATGTCGCTGCCGCAACGCGAACATTTCCGCAGCATCCTCGGTGCTTGGAAGCAGGAGCTGATGCAGGAAGTCGATCGTACCGTGCATCACATGCAAGACGAATCCGGCAGCCTGCCCGACCCAAATGACCGCGCCACGCAGGAAGAAGAATTCTCGCTGGAACTGCGTACACGCGATCGTGAGCGCAAACTGATCAAGAAGATCGACTCCACGCTTGAGCGCATCGAAAAAGACGATTACGGTTACTGCGACGATTGCGGCGTTGAAATCGGCATTCGTCGTCTGGAAGCGCGCCCGACCGCCACACTTTGCATCGACTGCAAGAGCCTGCAGGAAATCAAGGAAAAGCAGCTGCTGGGCGGCTGACGCCATCACCCGATCTGTCGTTGGTCGCTTCGCCCCGTCCCCCACGGGGCGTTTGCATGCCGGCTCCCTGCTGGCCGCTGTCGGCAGCTATGTTAGTGCCCGACAGCAAGGCGGCCAATGGCTGCTGCGCATCGAAGACCTTGATCCGCCGCGCACCGAAGCCGGTGCCAGCGCAGACATCCTGCGCTGCCTTGAGGCACACGGCCTACTCTGGGATGGCCCGGTGACCTGGCAGCTGCCACGCGCCGAACACTACGAAGCCGCGCTGCAACAGCTCCTCGATCAGGACCTGCTCTACCCCTGCCGCTGCTCACGCAATCAACTGCTCGATCACGCTAGAACGCATCATCGACTCAGCTCGTGCAGCACTTGCACCGGCGCATGTTCCGTTGCGGGTGCCGCACTCAGCAGTCGCGACACAGCCTGGCGGCTGCGCACGCACGCTGCCGGCCGTCTATCCTTTACGGACGCTTTGCGTGGCGAATTGCATAGCCGCTTACACGACGAGGTCGGCGACATCGTGCTGAAGCGCCGCGACGGCCTTTATGCCTACCAGCTTGCTGTCGTGGTGGATGATGCCGCCGCCGGCGTCACAGAAGTGGTACGCGGCGTTGACCTGCTCGACAATACCGCTCGCCAATGCTGGCTCATGCAATGCCTGAACCTGTCCAGACCGCGCTACCTGCACCTGCCGTTGGTAACGGCAGAGAACGGCCAGAAGCTGTCCAAGCAAAATCATGCCCCGGCCCTCGACAACGCCAAAGCAGCCGACAATGTGTGGCAAGCCTTGGCCGCGCTCGGGCAGTCGCCATTGCCAGCGCTGCGCAGCGCGCAACCGGCAGAAATACTGGCCTGGGCCTGCGCAAATTGGGCCCCGGAACGCATCCCTCACCCTGACAGTTCCGATCAAAACTGTTACCTTGCGTAACAGTGCCAGCGGGGTTGCGCATGTATATTGATCGTCTGATTTTATTGTTCGTGGCCGGCGCCTTTCTGCTTTCGCCCATCGTGATTGACTGGTGGAGCGCCAACGGCAGCGCGTGGTATCGCCCCTATGTAATTTGGGCGCTGCTGATTGTGCTGGCTTTCTGGATCGCCCGCAGCAGAGACCTCAATGATCTTTAGTCCGGCCGTTCTGTTTACGCTCAGCGTGGCCTATCTGGGCCTGCTGTTCTTGGTCGCTCATGCCAGCGAGAAAGGCTGGCTGCCGCTGCGCTGGGTTCGTCACCCGGCGGTCTATACGCTTTCGCTGGGCGTATTCATCAGCTCCTGGGGGCTGTACGGCGTCGTTCAGTTCGCCGCTGACTTCGGCTACAACTTCCTCGCCTTCTACATGGGGCTGTCAGGTGCTTTTCTGGTGGCGCCGATGTTCCTGCAACCCATTCTGCGCCTGGCAAAAACCCATCAGCTGCATTCCCTGCCCGACCTGCTGGCGTTTCGCTTTCGCAGCCAGGGCGTGGGCAGCATCGCCACCTTGGCCATACTGGTCGGTGTGATGCCACTGCTGACGGCACAGATGCAGACCATGGCCGACCTCGTCTTTCTGCTCACCGGCGGCCACAGCACGCGCAGCATGGGTGCCTTCTTCTGTGGTGTGCTGATCTGTTTCACGCTGCTCTTCGGCACACGCCAGCGCAATGCCCGTGGCCCTAGCCATGATGGTCTGGTCATTGCCATTGCCGTCGAGTCTCTGATCAAACTGCTCGCCATGCTGGCCGTTACGGGTTATGCCTACTTTGGTGTTCTCGGCGGCGACACCGGCCTCGGGCAATGGCTGGCCGCCAATCCCGGCGCGCTGCAGCAAATGTATCAACCGCTTCAGGGCGGCTACTGGCACAGCTTGTTGCTGCTGTTCTTTTTCGCCGCCGTGGTCATGCCTTGCATGTATCAGATGGCCTTCACCGAAAATCGCGAGCCTCGCGACCTGGTCACCGCCAGCTGGGGCGTGCCGCTCTACTTCATGCTGATGGCCATCGGCATCCCCATTCTGCTCTGGGCCGGCGAGGCCCTGCAGCTCAACCTGCCGCCGACCTATTTCAGCCTGGGCATCACCCTGCAATCCGAATCGCCGTGGATGACGCTGATCCTGTTCGTCGGCACGCTGGCCGCGTCCAGCGGCATTCTGATTGTCACCACCCTGGCCTTGGCCAACATGCTGCTCAATCATGTCCTGCTGCCGATTCGCGGGCTGTCTACCGGTGACGATCTGTACCAGCGTACCCTGCGGCAGCAACGCCTGCTGATTGCCCTCATTCCCAGCGGGGCTTTCCTGTTGTCGTGGCTGCCGGCACTGAGGCCAGACAGCACGGAAATGTCGATGCTGTCGTTTGTCGCCACCATCCAGCTCACGCCCAGTATGCTGGCCCTGCTGTTCTGGCCCCGCGCCACCAGCGCCGGCGTCATCAGTGGCCTCGCTGCCGGCATACTGACCTGGTTCATCACGCTGGCCGTGCCGTCATTTTTCATGCCCGAGCTCGATACCAGCGTCTGGCTCGGCCTCGAAGTCAGTAATCAATTAAGCCACTGGCAGGCCATGGGTCTGATCGCCACGCTCCTCAACATCGCGCTCATGCTGGCGGTGTCACTGCTCAGCAAGCAAAGTGCCGATGACAAGGAGATCGCCGATGCCTGCTCAGTCGACAACCTGCGCAGCCCGGTACGCTGGGGCCTGAGCGCCGATACCACCGATGCCTTCATCACCGCCCTGTCGCCCTCGCTCGGGCCGGTCACCGCCGAGCGCGAAGTGCGCATGGCGCTGCAAGACCTTGCCCTGCGCCACGACGAGCGCCGCCCCTATGCCCTGCGCCGCCTGCGCGAGCAGCTCAACGCCAATCTCTCCGGCCTGCTCGGCCCGAGCATGGCGCAAGAACTGCTGGATGAGTATTTGCCGCACAAGATCCTCGCGCACTCGCCGGGCGACGACATTCACTACATCGAGCTGCGCCTCGAAGAGTATCGCGACAAGCTTTCCGGTCTCGCCGGCGAGCTCGATCTGCTGCGCCGCTTCCATCGCCAGACGCTGCATGACTTGCCACTGGGCGTCTGCACGCTGGCCGGCGACCTCGAAATCATGAGCTGGAATCACGCCATGATGCAGATCACCGGCTGCGCCGACGCGCTCATGATCGGTGCCCGGCTGGAAGACCTGCCCGCGCCGTGGAGCCAGGTGTTTGCGGAGTTTCTGATCAACCCCAATGCTCAGCAGCTGCGCACCCGCCTGGAGATTGACGGCCAGGTGCGCTGGCTCAACCTGCATCGCGCGGTGATTGGCGATGCCGCCGGCAGCCAGGTGCTTGTCATGGAGGATGTCAGCCCCATGCAGCAGCTGGAGTCGCGCCTGCAACATGCCGAGCGCCTAGCCGCGATCGGCCGCCTCGCCGCCGGCGTCGCCCACGAAATCGGCAACCCGATCACCGGGATTGCATCAATGGCGCAGAACCTGCGCGCCGAATTTCCCGATGGTCACGAAGTCAACGACACCGCACAGAGCATCCTAGAGCAGACCCAGCGCGTCAGCCGCATCGTGCAATCGCTGGTCGGCTTTTCGCGCAGTGAGCATCACGCCAGCGGTGAGTTCGAGGCCGTGCCGCTGGCGGCCGTGATGGCTGAGGCCGTGCATCTGCTGAAGCTGTCGCCGGAAGCGCGCTTCACCGATTTCGACTGCCAGATCCGCGACAACCTGCATGTTCGCGGTGATGCCCAGCGCCTCTGCCAGGTCTTCATCAACCTGCTCAGCAATGCCCGTGATGCCAGCACCCAGCAAGGTCGCGTCGCCATGCGCGCCAGCCGTCATGGCAGCCAGGTGCGTATCGAAATCGAAGACTTCGGCCACGGCCTGCCGGATGGCGATATCCGCGCCAACCTGTTCGAGCCCTTCGTCACCACCAAGCCGCCCGGCAAAGGCACCGGCCTCGGACTGGCGCTGGTGCACGGCATCATCGAGGCCCACCAGGGTCGCATCCAGCTTATCGACAAGCGCGATTACGACCAGGGTCAGGGCGTCATCGTGCAGATCACCCTGCCCTGGGCCAATTGCCCGGCAGTCCATCCAGAGGATTTTTCGGCGTGAACCATGTCTTGATTGTGGATGACGAAGCCGTCATCCGGAGCAGCCTGAAGCGGCTGCTGGAACGCCATAATTATCAGGTCAGTCTCGCCGGCAGCGTCGAGGAAGCACTGGCAGGCCCCGCGCTAGACACCTTTTCGCTCATCATTTCAGACCTGCGCCTGCCCGGAGCCGCCGGCATTTCGCTCATCGACAAAGCAGCGGACACGCCGGTGCTGATCATGACCAGCTTCGCCAGCATCCGCTCGGCCGTCGATGCCGTGCGCGCCGGTGCCGCCGACTACATCGCCAAGCCCTTCGATCACGATGACATGCTGCTCACCATCGACCGTATTCTGCGTGAGCGCCTGTTGCGCCGCCAAAATGCCGCCCTGCAGATGACGGTGGCTACCAGCCAGCCCGACAGCGGCATCATTGGTAATTGCGAAGCCATGCAGCAGCTGCATCGCCGCATTTCGCGCGTGGCCCCGCTGAACACCACCGTGCTCATTCACGGCGAATCCGGCACCGGCAAGGAGCTGGTGGCGCGTGCGCTGCACGAACAAAGCCCTCGCCGGCAAGCGCCGCTGATTTCGGTTAACTGCGCTGCCATCCCCGAATCACTGATCGAGTCCGAGCTTTTCGGCCATGAAAAAGGCGCCTTCACCGGCGCACAACAGCTGCGCAAAGGCCTGGTTGAAGCGGCCGATGGCGGCTCCCTGTTTCTCGACGAAATTGGCGAGCTGCCACTGGATGCGCAAGCGCGTCTGCTGCGCCTGCTGCAGGAAAAAGAAGTCCGACGCCTCGGTGCCACGCAATCACGCACTATCGATGTTCGCTTGATCGCCGCCACGCATCGCAACCTCAAGCAAATGGCTAGCGCCGGGCAGTTCCGCGAGGATCTATTCTTTCGTCTAAATGTGGTGGAGCTCAACCTGCCGCCATTGCGCGAGCGCGGCGACGATATTCTCGACATTGCTCATGCGCTACTGATCCGCACCATCGGCCGCCTCGGCAGCACGCCGCTGCACTTCAGCGCCGACGCCATCAGCGCGATGAGCCGCTACCACTGGCCCGGCAATATCCGCGAGCTGGAAAATGCCATCGAGCGCGCGGTCATCTTGTGTGAAGGCCCAGAAATTTCGCCGGAGCTACTGGCTATCGACTTTCCGCGCCCTCTGGAACCGGGCAACCCAGAAGCCATCGTCAGTAGTGATCCACCCGCCGGATTGTCGCTAGAAGACTATTTTCAGCACTTTGTGCTGGAGCATCAGGATCAGATGTCGGAAACCGAACTGGCACAAAAGCTCGGCATCAGCCGCAAAACGCTCTGGGAACGGCGGCAGCGCCTGGGCATTCCACGCAAGCGTGGCGGCGACACGCCCTGACGCCACCTGTTACATAAATACACAAACTTGTTACCACTGTAACAGCGGCGACTACCCAACGACCTAATCCAACAAGTGATTGATATTCAAGCCACTGTTTTATAATGAGAAATATAAATATCAGAGTTGGCACGCTGCGTGCTATTGCTAACCAGCGATAACAACAACAACTCATCGCAAAGCCTCACTTAAGTGAAGGCCACAAAAAAAGCACCGACCTGGACGCCGGAATGCAAATGCCAGGATGCTCGGGCAAAAAAAATAATCAATGCCTCGAATAATAAGATGGCCATAAGCCACGCACCGTTCAGCGACCGCGGGAGGTAACCCCTCCCGCATTGCTCGTCCACTCGTTAACCTCCTCGTCTGATCTCTGCGCAGTTCCTGTGCAATCTTGCTATTATCCGCGCTCAATTCATGACCCTGAGTGCAAGCATGTTGAAAGGTTGGTTGGATCGCTGGCGTGGACGCGGCAAAACATTGAGCCGTTTGAAGCCCGTCATCATTCCGCGCGATCAGCATGCCGTATCACGCCGCGACATCAGCAGCGTGGCGGTAAAGACCCTGTATCGCCTGCATGACGGCGGCCATCAGGCCTTCCTCATCGGCGGCGGTGTGCGCGACATTCTGCTCGGCATGCAGCCCAAAGACTTCGACATCGCCACCAGCGCCACGCCCGAGCAGGTCAAGCAGCTGTTCGGCAACCAATGCCAGATCATCGGTCGACGCTTCCGCCTGGCCCATGTGCGCTGGGGCCGCGAAGTCATTGAGGTAGCCACTTTCCGCGCGCATCACAGCGAAGGCGATGCCGCCAATGCCAAGACCAACGCCGAAGGCATGATTCTGCGCGACAATGTCTGGGGCAATATCGAAGAAGATGCCGCCCGCCGTGACTTCAGCATCAATGCCATCTACTACAACATCGCCGACTTCAGCCTGTGGGACTTTGCTCATGGCATGAAAGATCTGGATGCACGCGTGCTGCGCCTGATTGGCGACCCGGTCACGCGCTATCGCGAAGATCCCGTGCGCATGCTGCGAGCCATTCGCTTCGCAGCCAAGCTCGGCTTCAGCATCGAAGAGAACACCGCACAGCCCATCCCCGAACTGGCCTGCCTGATCGAAGACATCTCCTCGCACCGCCTGTATGACGAATGCCAGAAGCTGTTTTCGGCGGGATACTCGCTGCCGGTGCTGGACCTCATGCACGAGTTCGGGCTTTTTGAAGTGCTGTTCCCAGAAGCCGAACTCTACCCCTGCGACCTGCTCTGGCAGCTCACCGCCGAAAGCACCGACGAGCGCGTGCAGGAAGGCAAAGGCCTTAATCCCGCCTTCTTCTATGCCGCTTTGCTCTGGGGCGTAACGCAAGATCGCCAGGCCACCCTGCTCGCCGATGGCGTCCCGCCCGTGCCGGCCTGGCAGCAGGCCAGCCAGCAGGTGCTCACGGTGCAGCATCAGCGCACCGCCATTCCACGGCATGTCGGCCAAACCGTGCGCGACATCTGGGAAATGCAGCCCAAGCTGGAGCAGCCGCGTCCGCGCCAAGTAGAGGCGACAGCACAAAGCGAACGCTTTCGGGCCGGCTATGACTTCCTCGTGCTGCGCGAACTGGCCGGCGAAGACACCGGCGGCATGGGTGCTTGGTGGACACGCTGGCAAGATGCCGACCCCGGCCTGCGCGCCGAAATGGCACGCGCGCTGGAAGACAAACCGACCGCAGCCAAGAAAAAGCGCAAGCGCAAACCCAGCACCAATGCCTGAGCAGGGCAGCGAAAACCATTTCCGACTGATACGACTTAGCAGAGGCTTCTGATGTCTCATGTTCGTTGCGCCATCGGCCTGGGCGGCAATCTCGGCGATGCGCCAGGCACTTTGACGCAAGCACTGAGCGCCTTGGCCGAGTTGCCAGGCAGCCAGATCGTGGCTGTTTCTGCGCTTTATCGCAGCGCGGCCATCGGCCCGGCCGGGCAGCCAGACTACGCCAACGCCGTCGTTGCGCTGGATACATCGCTATCGCCCTGGCAGCTGCTCGATGCTCTGCAAGCCCTGGAGCTGGCGGCGGGCCGTGTCCGCGATGTGCGCTGGGGCGCGCGAACGCTGGATCTGGACATTCTGTTTTATGGCGACCAGCACATCAACGACGCCCGCCTGACCGTGCCCCATCCCGAACTGCATCGGCGCGCCTTCGTATTGCGTCCTTTGCACGATATATGGCCGCAGGCGCACTGGTCAGACACCCTCAATCTCGTCACACTTTTGCAGCAGCCCGCTATTGTGCAGCAAGCGCTGGAGCCCTGGCCCGAGCCGCGCTGGCTGGCTGCATGCGAGCAATACAGCAGACACTTGTGGAGTACCTCATGAAAGCCGTCACGCTAAACACCTTGAAAGCCTTGAAGGCCGCTGGTGAACGCTTCAGCGTCTTGACTTGTTACGACGCCAGCTTCGCCGCCGCCATGGCAAGAGCCGAAGTTGAGGTCATCCTCATCGGTGACTCGCTGGGCATGGTCTTGCAAGGGCATGACTCCACACTGCCGGTGACCGTCGCAGACATGGCCTACCATACGGCTGCCGTCGCGCGCGGCAACAAGACCTCCTTGCTCATGGCCGATCTGCCCTTCATGGCGTACGCCAGCCTGACGGACGCACTCGCCAATGCCGCAACACTGATGCGCGCTGGCGCACATATGGTCAAACTCGAAGGCGGCGCCTGGCTCAGCGAAACCATCACCCAATTAACGCGCGGCGGCATTCCGGTCTGCATCCATCTCGGCCTGACGCCACAGTCGGTCAATGTCATGGGCGGCTATCGCGTACAGGGCCGCGACGAGACAGGCGCAGAGCAATTACTGGCCGATGCACGAGCTGCGGAAGCCGCCGGCGCTGCACTACTGCTGCTGGAATGCGTGCCGCAAGGCTTGGCACAGCGTGTGCAGCAGACCATCGGCATCCCGATCATCGGCATCGGCGCTGGCGCAGCATGCGATGCTCAAGTGCTGGTCTTGCACGACATGCTGGGCCTGCATAACGGCAAACCCGCCCGCTTTGTGAAAAACTTTCTGGCGGAAGGCGATGGCAGCATCGAAGGTGCCTTTCGCGCTTATGTGACCGCCGTAAAATCAGGCAGCTACCCTGCTGCCGAACATGCCTTTGCTTAAACTGTTTCAGCAGGAACTCGGTTAATGAAAATTGAAAACAGCATTCAAGGCGTTAGAGCCGCGCTGAAGCAAGCCCGAAAGGCCGGCAAATCTGTCGCCTTTGTGCCGACCATGGGCAATCTGCACAGCGGTCATATCTCGCTGGTCGCCGAGGCCAAGCGTCGCGCCGACTTTGTCGTGACCAGCATTTTTGTAAACCCGACCCAATTCGGCGCCAATGAAGACTTCAGCAGCTATCCCCGCACGCTGGAAAATGATGCCGGCCTGCTTGCAGAAGCGGGCTGCAACTTGCTGTTCGCGCCATCTGCCGAAGAAATGTACCCGGATGGTCGCCAGCAAATTACGACCGTGCAGGTGGCCGAGATTACCGATGGCCTCTGCGGAGCCTCCCGCCCCGGCCATTTCACCGGCGTTGCCACCGTAGTCACCAAGCTGCTCAACATCATCCAGCCCGACATGGCGCTTTTTGGCGAAAAGGACTATCAGCAGCTTGCCGTCATTCGACGCCTAGTCACGGAGCTGTGTATTCCCACCAGCATTATCGGCATGCCGACTCAGCGCGCCGACGACGGCCTGGCCCTGAGCTCTCGCAACGGTTTTCTGACGGAAGCGGAGCGCGCCCAAGCGCCGCTGATCTATCAAACGCTGACTCAGTTACAGAATGCCATTGTGGCCGGCCAGCGTGACTACGCTGCCTTGGCCGAGGCGGCAAAGACGCATTTGACGAAATGCGGCTTTGTTCCTGACTATGTAGAGGTATGCTCGCAAGACCTGAAAGCGCCTGCCCCTAACGCCACAGAACTGGTTATTTTAGTGGCCGCCCGTCTGGGCAAGACGAGGCTGATCGACAATCTGGCCTTTTCGGTGGCCTGAAATGGCCCTAATAACCCAGATTTGTGTACGGACAATGATTGAACCTCGCGCCATCTTGCGGCAAAATGGCGCGCCTGCGGGGAGGCCGACTACCAAGTCAGCTTTTCCGCCCCTGTTTACTGCTGTGCGGAGGTAAGCGCTCATGCAATGCATCATGCTCAAAGCCAAGCTGCATCGGGCCTGTGTGACCCATGCCGAACTGGATTATGAGGGATCGTGCGCGATCGACGGCGATTTGCTGGATTTGGCCGGCATCCGTGAATACGAGCAGATCCAGATCTACAATGTTGCCAATGGCGAACGCTTCACGACTTATGCCATTCGCGCTGAATGCGGCTCGAAAATGATTTCGGTTAATGGTGCTGCCGCCCACAAGGCCCAGCCTGGCGACCGCGTCATCATTTGCACCTATGCGCAGTTTGAACAAGCCGAGCTGGCCAGCTTCGAGCCTCGCTTGGTGTACTGCAACCCCGATAACTCGGTCAGCCACAGCGCTAACGCAATTCCGGTGCAAGTCGCCTGAGCTATAGTCAAGCAAGTTAAAAAGCCGGCCTAGCGCCGGCTTTTTTTCGTTTGCAAACTTCAACCACAGCACGGGCAATAAAAAGCCGGCACTAGGCCGGCTTTTTAACTTGCTATCAGGGCGTATCAACCACCCATGACGGCATCCAGCGATGCGCGCCATTCAGCACCGTGCAGAACCAGCAGCTCACCACCGTAAACCACGGTCAGCAAACCAATGGCCAACACGACTACCGGCAGAATCCAGCGCTCGTAGCGGTAGTAGAAGGACTTGTGCGCGACCTCGGCATCCGCCTCGTCCATGACCTTCTCACCAACAACCATACGAACCAGCAACTGGTTCAAGGCAACGGGTGGCGACAGATAGCCCAGCTCGAAGGCCGTCAACACGATCATCCAGAAGTGAACCGGATCGATGCCATTGCTGTAGGCAATGGGGGCAATGGTTGCCGACACCAGGATCACCGCACCGAACGGGTCCATGATCATGCCGATGAAGACCAGCGTGCCCATGAGAATCGTCAGTGCCAACCAGATATTGCCAAGGTCAGCCGGAACATTCTCCATCACACCGGAACGCTCAATCACACCACCGATGGAGACAGACAGCGCCATCAGCATGATCAGAGCACCAATATGGCCGATCGTTTCGTTGGTCGCAAAGCGCACAGCACCTTCCAGACCGACACGACGCTCAGCTTCCGGATTGTTGATCACGGCAATGGCTTTCGGTTCACGACGCATTTTGTCGAAGATCACAATGAACAGCATGATCACCGGCAGCATCACAGGCGCAGTGAATTCATCGAGCTTGGTGTCGAGGAAGAACTGGTAGCCCTGAACCACGGCAACAACAATCACGATATATGGCGATACCGGCACCAAGGCACGAGCAGCACCACGCAGTGCCTCACCCAGATTAGTCGGCTCACTCTTGCCTTCACGCAGATACAGCGAGAACAGGAAGAAGATTGTGGAGGTCAGCAAGAAGACCGACACGCCCCAGCCGTAAAGCTCGTTTGTGGTGACCTGCTTATTCAGGGCGGCAATCAGAACGATCAGCAAGCATGGACGCAGCACCACACCCAGCGAACCGGACATGGCCGCCGCCGCCAAGGCGTACTGACGACGAGCGCCAGACTGCAGCACCTCCTTGTAGACAATGGCACCAGCAGCAATAACGAAGATACCGGAAGCGCCGGTATATGCGGTCGGAATCGCGGCAGCAACCAAGATGACCCAAGTCAGTGTTTCAGGCGAGAACTTGAAGGGACGAACCACATCCATGAACAAGTGCACCACGCGGGTCTGCTTCAACAGCATACCGGCCCAGATATACAGTGCCAGGTTCAAGAAGATGCCGGAGTATTCGAGCAGCTGACCCAAGTAAATGGCCAGACCCGCCATGTGGCCGTCGCCGAGGAATGCAATGGAGGCATTAATGGCCATGAAGGCATAGAGTGGCACAGACAGTAGCGCCAAACCAAAACTACCACCCTCTTCAGCCTCTACTGGCGGACGAACAAGCTTCCACAAGCTGATCGCTGTCAGCACGGCGAACAGGCCAATCATGATGTAGTTGAGCAGCGGCTTTTCAACCGGGATACCCGAGCTCAACAGCACATTGTTGTAGTAGTACCAGCTGGAGAACAGCGCCAGACCGTTGGCTACGACCATGGACACGCCGTAGACCGGGAAGTCCTTTTTATAGCGTGGCGGACGCAAGCCGATGTGATGCAGGCCGAGTGTGGTTGTCACGGCAGCAATGGCAAACATCACCAGCAGCAGCAGCGGACGGTTCTCAGTGCCGAACTTGAAAATACCGAAGAAGCCAGTCTCGACAGCACGGAAGGCTTTGACCTTAGGCGTGATGTTCTTGACGATGCCTTCGTACATCGTGTTCTTTTCAATGCAAAGTGCCTTGGCCTTTTCCATCGAATCACGAATGGCGGCAGGATCCTGAGGCTCGGAAGCAAAAAGGGCATCCAGCGGATCATCAGACACGGTCGCTGGTGCAGCAGCCTGAGCGGCTACGGCAGCATCGACATCCAAGTTGGGGTCGCAATCCGGCTTGGTCGGATCAGCACGCAACATGAAGTATTGAATATTGTTGGCGGGATCACCAAACATGCGTTCGCCCATGCGCAGCAACTGCCCATGGAACATTTCCCCGGTACCAATGACCAGAGTAAGCAGCAACAACAGCAGCACCGGAAGGCTGGAGAACCATTCCAAACCGCTGCGATTGAGGAAGAGAGGCTTGTTATTCATTTTTAGCTTCCTTGAAGAATGAAAACGCCAGAGTCAATTGGGACTCTGGCGATCATTGCGCGATAGCTCGAAATTACTCGAGGTTCTGCGAGCACTCGGCGTCTGCACCATCCACCGAGCAACGGGTCTTCTTCAAGACCTTCATGGTGAACGGGTTGTAGATGCCTTCCTTGGTCAGCGCAATACGCGCGTCACGCAGGAGCACAACATAACCATCCTTGTCCTTTTCCGGCAGATCCATCCAGACACCAGCAGGAATGTCCTTCTCGGCCTTGGCAACAATGCCCATGGCGCGTGGAGTCTGTGCGTTCCAGTAAGCACGCGACTTCTGACCGAAGTCAGCCGGGAATTTTTCCTTGTTGATAATCAACTGGAAAGTCAGCTGCACGATCGGGAAACGAACGATGGCGCCGGTCTTGCCCAGGCCCTTGTACATTTCCAGCGGCTTGTAGGCCAGCGCCGGAGCAGCAACGATATCAACTGCACCGTTGTTGAACTTGGCAGCAAAATTGGTGATGTCGGACGATACGGGCTGAGCACCGATCTTCTGCACCATCTTGGCTTGTGACTTGTCGTAATCGAATACGGCAATCTTCTTGCCAGCCAGCTTTTCTACGCTATTGATCGAGCGATCCTTCACGAAAATGTAAGCAGCACCGGCCGGGGCAATACCCGCAACTTCGTACTTGCCCTGGATCATTTTCGGAGCCAGTGCCGGGTTGGACAGTGTGGCCAAGGCCTTTTCCATGATCTTGTTGGACGGAATAGCGCCCAAGGAATCCAGCGAGCCGGTGAAATCGTTGAACTGGCGGCCACGCAGACCGGTCAGCATCACGGCGTCGCATTGACCTGCCTTGAAGTCTTCAGCAGCGGTGCGTTCGTCGGTATAGGTCTTCAGCTCCAGCTGACCACCCATGCCTTTGGCAGCTAGGGCATAGTCTTTCATCATGCCGGTAATATCGCCTTGCGCGCCGAGGATATCGAATACACATACCTTGTTGGCGGCAGACGCTTGCATGGAAATAGTCGCTGCAACAGCGAATACGGAAGCAGCAATCGGATTTAATTTACGCATGAGAGTTCCCTCTATTTGATCAGTTTTTTTGTAAAGCCAAAACAACAGGCTCACAGCGTCAAACGCCATGAGCCTCAATCAGTTCACAACAGGTCGCCAACATCCACGCCTTCAGGCGCTTCGACCTTCTCGTCCCAGAACTTGCCAAGGCTGCCCGGCGGTGTGCGCGTACCAGCACCTTCCGTCCAGAGCTTGTCAGACAGCGAGGTCATGATGAAGCCTGCAAGGCTGTCGACTAGGGCGTATTGGGGGTTCGGCTTGAAGCCTTCCTTGACATTAGCGAAGCGACGGATGGCATCGCGAACACGAGCCTGGTCGTCCTTGCCAACAGCAGAGAGTGCGTACATGGCGTGCGGCAGACGGATACCGGCTTCTTCGCCAATAGCCATGGAGGCGTTGAACGCACCCCAGACATCCTTGCCTTCGTCAGCACCTGGCAAGACATTCCAGATCACGGCACGAGCGGCAACAGGCACGCCCCACCACTTCTTGTTGTCCAGGCAGGAGAATGCGCGTTCGGCCTTGGCAGCGATATCGAGCGGCACACCAACAGCCTGCTGTGCAGTGATGTCGTTGAGCACGGCTTGCAGACCGCTGATCAGGCCCAGCATATAGACCAGTTCATCAAAGTCGCGGTAGAAGTCGGTGCATTCTTCGCCGATCTTGATGTCATAACGCTTTTCGTAATAGGTCACGAAGCGGTTATAGGCATTGAGCTGACGACGAGCAGCGAGTTCAGCCATGCGCTTTTGCACAATACGGGCGTCTTGAGCTTCTTCAACATTGCCGGCACGCGAAGCACGCAGGTAACGCAGTTCATTCTCGAAAGCTACTGTTTCTGCGCAGAGAGCGGCTGTGGTGTAAAGCAGGGTACCGAGCTGATTGGCATCTGCACCGAGATTTTCGGTAGCCATGATCAGGGGTGCTGTGGCAACGCCAGACGAGCAAGCCATGATGTAATCAGTGTCTTTCAACATCGGCGGGACGAGCTTCTTTTCAACGAAGCGCAAGGACTGGTTACTGATGAATGCAACAGGATCGCAGGCCGAGAGCAGAACGGATGCGCCAATGACGGCACCGGCGAAACCGCGACGGAGCAGGCTTGAGCCCCTCATGTCTTTCTCCTTGTAATGATTATTATTGTTTCGCTCAGCCGCAGTCTTTTTGGTATGTGCGATGTGAGCGCGCCAGCACTGGCTGACAGCACCGGCAGAAGATACCACCAAGCACTGTCAGGTTAGAAGCACCTGACAGTGCCGTTCGGTGGTTTTTTTAAATCCGACAAACAGCCTTCGGTGGCTACTAAAGAGCCCCCGAAAGGCTTGCCAATCAAGCCTCGATGAGTTCCTTGATCGAGAGCTTGATGCGGCCGCGCTGATCAACATCCAGCACCTTGACCTTCACAACCTGACCTTCTTTCAGGTGGTCAGACACATTCTCGACGCGCTCGTGAGCAATCTGCGAAATGTGCACGAGACCATCGGTGCCTGGCAGAATGTTGATGAAGGCACCGAAGTCAACGATACGGGCGACCGTACCTTCGTAGACAGCACCCACTTCCACTTCGGCAGTGACTTCCTGCACACGCGCCAGAGCAGCTTGAGTCGCGCCCTTGGTTTCGCCGTAGATGCGCACCAGACCGGAGTCATCGATGTCGATGCTGGCCTTGGTCTGCTCGCAGATGCTGCGAATCATGGCGCCGCCCTTACCGATGACATCACGGATCTTGTCGGTGCTGATCTGGATGGTGGCGTAGGTCGGGGCATGGATGCTGACTTCGGTACGCGAAGCGGCAAGGATCTGATTCATCTGGCCGAGGATATTGAGACGCGCAACGCGTGCCTGGCCCAAGGCCACTTCCATGATTTCTTCGGTGATGCCTTCGATCTTGATGTCCATCTGCAGTGCGGTCACGCCATTGGCGGAACCGGCAACCTTGAAGTCCATGTCGCCGAGGTGATCTTCGTCACCGAGGATGTCGGTCAGCACAGCGAAACGCTCGCCTTCCTTGACCAGACCCATGGCAATACCAGCCACCGGCGCCTTCATCGGCACACCGGCATCCATCAGCGCGAGCGAAGCGCCGCAGATCGAGGCCATCGACGACGAGCCGTTGGATTCGGTGATTTCCGAGACCACGCGGATGGCATACGGGAACTTGTCAGCGCCCGGCAGCATGGGATGCACACCGCGACGAGCGAGACGGCCATGGCCGATTTCGCGACGCTTCGGGCCGGACTCGCGACCAGTTTCGCCGACCGAGTACGACGGGAAGTTGTAATGCAGCATGAAGTGATCGGTGTAGCTGCCTTCGAGGGCATCGATCATCATGGCATCGCGGCTGCCACCGAGCGTGGCGGCAACCAGCGCCTGCGTTTCGCCACGGGTGAACAGCGCGGAACCGTGAGCACGGCCGAGCACGCCCACCTGGATGTCGAGCGCACGCACCGTTGTGGTGTCACGGCCATCGATACGCGGCTTGCCCGACAGGATGTTGTCGCGCACGGTGCGGTACTTCAGGTCTTCAAACAGATCATCCAGCTCATCGGCATCAACATCGCTGCCTTCGCCAGCAAACTGAGCCTTGGCTGCAGTCTTGATTTCGCCTAGACGCGTGTAGCGATCCTGCTTCTCGCGAATGGTGTAGGCCTCGGAGATCTGCGCCTCGAATGCAGCCTTGAGCGCAGCTTTCAGCTCGGCATTGACGACCGGCAGCGTCAGCTCCCAGCGCGGCGTAGCGACTTCAGCCGCGAAGGCCTTGATGGCTTCGATGGCGACTTGCATTTCATCGTGACCGAAGAGCACAGCGCCCAGCATCTGGTCTTCGCTGAGTTCTTTGGCTTCCGACTCAACCATCAGAACTGCGCTTTGCGTACCGGCAACGACCAGATCCAGATCCGATGTTTTCAGCTGTTCGTAGGTCGGGTTGATGATGTACTCATCATTGATGTAAGCCACGCGAGCGGCACCGATCGGGCCATTGAACGGCAGTCCGGAGATGGCCAGAGCAGCCGAGGTGCCGAGCAATGCGGCGATATCCGGGTCTTGCAGCTTATCGGTGGAGATGACGGTAGCCGTGACCTGCACTTCGTTGACAAAACCTTCCGGGAACAGCGGGCGAATCGGGC
>CALEYY010000207.1 GCA_937928295.1 uncultured Moraxellaceae bacterium | reverse complement strand
GCTTTGCCGTGCATCTGGGCGCGAATCCGCTGACCTTCCTCGGCCTTGCTGGCGTGGGTGATCTGATCGCCACCTGCTCGTCGTCGCTGAGTCGCAACTACCAGGTCGGCTTTGCCATCGGTCAGGGCCAGACCTTGCAGGAAATCGTCGAGGAGCTGGAGCAGACCGCCGAGGGCATCAACACCATCGAGATGGTCAAACACCATGCCGACAAGCTCGGCATCCGCATGCCGCTGGTCAGCGGCCTTTACGAAATCATCTTCAATGGTCGCAGCCTGTACGATGTGGTGCTGGCCATGATGTTGGCGAGCCAGAGCAGCGATGTTGAGTTCGTGCTGCCCAAGCCGGGCGAGGAATAAGCATGCGCCTGTATTTGTTGCGTCATGCCGAGGCAGCTGCCAACGCAGACGATGACGCACGCGAGCTGACCGAGCTGGGTTGGGCGCAGGCGCAGCTGGTGGCCGATTGGCTCTGCCAGCAGGTGTCCGGCCCGGTGCATATTGTGGCCAGCCCCTTGCTGCGCGCCCAGCAAACGGCGTCTGTGATGCAGCAGGCGCTGGGCTTGCTGACGCTAGAAACGCATGACGAATTGTCGCCCGATGGCGATATGCTGCGCGCCGAGCAAGTGCTGTCGCTGGCGGTGCGCGAGGGTGTGGATGATCTGGTGGTGGTCAGCCACATGCCGCTGATTGCCTCGCTGAGCCAGTGGCTGAGCGATGGCGTGCTGGGCACGGGCGAGGCGTTTGCGCTGGCGGAAGTGCGCGTGCTGGAGGCGCAAGTGCTGGCGCCGGGCATCGCTACCGTGGTCGATGCCTATGTACCGCCGGATACCAGTACCGCATTGCAGGAATTAAAGGCGATGCTGTCACGTTTTGGTGATAACTGAAGGGTGAAGGCTGAGGGGTTCAGGGATTGGCAGACGGCAGGTTGCTGGTGACGAACTGGCGCAGGCTGATGCCGGCAATGCTGCAGATATTGGCCTGGATACCGCGTTTCTCGAATTCCTTCTTCAATTCATTGATCAGGATGCGTTCGACTTCGCCTTCCACATCTTTCACCAGTTTGCCAAACAGGGCCGACAACGAGCCGCGATGTTCGCGCACGAGTTCGTCGAGGTTGGTAATTTCAATGGTAATCATGCTGGGCTCCTGAGCGAGCCGGCATCTTACCCCAGGCACTAGCGTGCTTGTATAGACCGTCACAAGGACATGCCACATGATTATTTTGCAAATGCTGGGAACCGCCATTCTGTCGAGCATCCTGACCCTGGCCATCGTGCGCTGGTGGTTGCGGCGCAGCGGCGCACCGCTGTGGGAAGAGCAGATCGATGCCCTGCACGAGTCGATTGCGCGCACGGTGGATGTGCGGGTCAAGCGCGCGATTATCGAGAGTTTGTCTGAGGCAGGTCAGGAAGAGGCGCTGCGTGAATCGAGCTGGAAGGCGGCACGCACGGGCAGTGATTTGATCAGCGAGAGTCTGCAGGCTTTGCTCGGGCGCAAAAACCGCGAGTAATCGCTGCAAGCAGAAGCGCGCTGGCGGGTGGCTTGCCCGGCGCGCATCTGCTCAGTAGCGTGAGCGTCGCCAGAAGCGCGTGCAGACCAGCGTCGCGGCGAATGCCAGCCAGCTGATCTGCAACGGCGCTATGCCCAGCACGCGCGCCGGCAGGGTGTCGCCGGGCAGCAGCACCAATGCGGTGGACAGCAGCAGCATCAACATCAGTGCCACATCCCAGCGGCGTTGCAAATGC
>CALEYY010000206.1 GCA_937928295.1 uncultured Moraxellaceae bacterium | reverse complement strand
CGGCATCACGGTGCTGGTGGTGATGGCGCTGCGCATAATCTTCACACTACCGCTGAAGCGCCCGGCACCCGACGGTGGCTCGCGCGCCACACAACTGGCGGCGAAGGCCGTGCATGTCGCGTTTTACGGCCTGTTGCTGGCCATCCCACTCTTGGGCTGGTGGATGAGCAGTGCTGCCGGCAAGCCCATCTCCTGGTTTTTCCTGTTTGATCTGCCCAGCATTGCGCCCGCCGACATGCCGCTGGCGAAGATCATCAAGGAGTGGCATGAGGAGTTGGCGGAAGTGCTGATGGTGCTGATCGGCGTCCACGCCGGGGCCGCGCTCTGGCATCACTATGTGAACAAGGACAACACCTTGCGACGCATGTTGCCAACCCGCAAAGACTGACGCTTAACCGCCGCTGATGGGCTGGACCAGAATCCACAGCCCGGAGGCGGTGAAGGCCATCATCAGGCCGAGCATGGGCAGCTGGCTGAGTGCCGCCTGTCGTGGAGAGGCCGCCAGCAGCATGGCCTCGCGATGCGCCAGATACACGCTGGCGATGTGCCCGATGACAATCAGCGCCACTTGGCTGTGCCAGACCCAATTCATGTCTGGCAGGATCGCCGAGCGCCACCAGGTCACTGTCCCGAAGAGATCCCAGCCGCGGCCGAACGGGTCTGAAAGCAGACTCACGATCTTCACGCCCTGCGTCAGGATCAGCGTGTAGTAGTGCGTGATGTGGTAGACCAGCGCGATGGGCAACAACGAGAACGCCGAGCGCAGCAGCCATTCGCGCACCGGCAGTCGGGTGCCGGCCAGCCGCGCAGCGCAGGCCACGAAAAAGCCGAATACGGCGAAGTAGATCAGCGGTGACAGCCACAGCCAGACCATCTCATACACGGTATACCAGGGCCTGAGCTGGAGATAGAAATAGACCGGCGGCTTGCCCAGCCAGGGCGTGAGGATATGAAAGGTATCGGCCCAGAACACATTGACCCAAACGATGGTGCCGCGCAGGCCGTCGAAGGCGGTTGAGGCCAGCATGAACAACATGAACAACACCAGACTGTAGCTCTCTGCGCGCTGGCCGACGAGCGCACTGCCCGGCATGCGCCAATGCACCCTGCCCTGAGCCCAGCCCAGCGGTGCCAACATCGCCACCAAGCGCAGAAACACCGCAAAAAACTCGACATGATGAAACCATGCGCGCTGCCCGATCAGACCAACACCGACGAGATTCGCCACGGTGTAGCCAAGCAGCAGGTACGCCAAGCCTTGCGGGCCGATCTTGCCGAACAGCTCAAGGGTAATGAAGCCGATGTAAAGCAGCAGCGCCGGCCAGTACGCGAGGCGCGCGGGGTATTTGAAACAACCTTGTCGCCAGCGTGATGGCAGGGCATCGCTGAGCACGCGCCAGGGGCTGATGAAGCGGAAGACATCACCCATGAAGGCCGTGAGATAGGTGAACAGCAGCACGAACATGATCCAGAAAAAGGTCATGTTGAAGTTCTGATACGGGCTTGGCGTGCCCCAGAAGCCGGTGGCCATGCAGAGCAGCAAAAGCGCCACGCTGAGGCCGCGCAAAACCGGAAGACAGCGCCGGGCAAGGCGAGAAAACCAGCCCGGCTCGCGCGCGCTTGCAGAGTAAAGCGGTGGCGTTTTCATCGCTTGCGCCGGCACCAGAAAGACCGCGATCAGCACAAACGAGGCCAGCAAGGCCGCAGCAGCTCCGTAGAGATACATCCACAGCGGCACCGGCAGGTTGTAGATCTGACCGAAGGAATGCGCGCTGGCGCTGGCGGGAATTGCCGGCAGGAGCAGCAAAGCGCGTTGTGGCCAGACCCTCATGAGCGCGGCTCCGTTACACAGGTGGCGCTCAACGCGGCAACACATCCACTTGCGTCAGCGTCAGCCCGGCATGATGCAGCTCCATGTCGAAGCGGCCGCTGTGCACGGGCGTCCAGTCGATACGGATGCTTTTGTCGGCCAGCAGCGGCACTTTCAGGTCATCACCGTGGACATGCAGCACATCGTCGCGATCCGAGGCGATTTCCAGCGTCACCGCATCGCCCACACGCACGGCAAACTTCGCCGGCCCTTGCACGCGCTGACCGGCCTTGACGCGCCAGTGAATCAGAAGCCCGGCAGTGGCCATCGGCGTGTCGGCAGCCGCCACCGGCTGAGCCGGCTTCGGCCACAACCACCAGAGCCCGGACAGTGACACCAGCGAAAGCACGAGAAAGAGAGCAAGGCGAAGATTCATGATGAGTTGCTTGATTATTTTTTTGGAGCCCGACTTTACCAAATAACCCGGCACGCGCAAGGCACGCAAATACCCGCCGCGTGCAGTTGTTTTTCGTGTCGCTTCCTCCTAGTTTCGCGGAAACCTAATCGGGAGCCTCGCACATGCAACTCAATCAATACGGCCTGAAGCCGCTCGACTTCCAACAAACCGATGCCATGGCCGCCACGCCGGGCGAAAGCCGCATGCCGGGCACGCTCAATCGCCGTGGCTTTCTGGTGACATCGCTGGCGACAGGCTTTGCCCTCGCATCGTCACCGCTGCTGGCACAGGCCATCACCACCAACACACACGGGCTGATTGCGGGCGAAGTCAGCGTGCCGGTCGCCGATGGCAGCATGCCGGCCTATCGCGCCATGCCGGCCAAGCCCGGCAAGCACCCGACCATCGTGGTGATTCAAGAGATTTTCGGTGTGCATGAGCACATCAAGGATGTCTGTCGCCGACTCGCCAAGCTCGGCTACTACGCCATCGCGCCGGAACTGTTTGCCCGTCAGGGTGATGTCGCGAAAATGACCGACATCGGCGAGATACTGTCGCAAGTCGTCTCCAAGGTGCCGGATGCTCAGGTGTTTTCTGATATTGATGCCAGCATCACCTTCGCCAAGGCCTCCGGGCATGCCGATACGCGCAGGCTCGGCACCGTCGGCTTCTGCTACGGCGGGCGCATGGTCTGGCTTTACAGCCAGCACAATCCGGCGGTGAAGGCTGGGGTGGCTTATTACGGTTTACTCAGCGGCCTGAAGTCCGACATCAAGCCGAAAGATCCGATTGATATGGCCGCCACCCTGAAAGTGCCCGTGCTGGGGCTCTATGCCGGCACAGACAGCTTCATTCCTGACACCGTGGTCGATCAGATGCGCGCCGAGCTGCAGAAGTCGGGCTCCGGCTCGGACATCGTGGTGTTTCCGGGCTTGAACCATGGCTTCAATGCTGACTACCGCCCGACTTATGACAAGGCCGCAGCTGACTATGCCTGGAAGCTGGCACGGGACTGGCTCAAGGATCACGGCGTCTGAGGCGCAAGCAAGGCAGGCAATTCCGCCCCGGCGTTGCCTGCCCCGCTGGGGCCGCTTTCGAGCCCCGTTTTCGAGTACCATAGCGGTCTTCTTTGCTCCCCCCGGATACTCCATGTCTTTTGCTGATCTCGGTCTCATGCCCGAGTTGCTGAGCGCGCTCAACGCCGTCGGCTACACCACGCCCACCCCGATTCAGCAACAGGCCATCCCGGTCGTGCTGAGCGGTCGTGACTTGCTTGCCGCCGCACAGACCGGTACCGGCAAGACCGCCGGCTTCACGCTGCCGCTGCTGCAACGCCTGAGCACAACGCCGGTTCTGCACCCGTCGACCAAGCATCGCATCCGTGCCCTGGTGCTGACACCGACACGCGAGCTGGCGTCGCAGGTGGAAGAAAGCGTGCGTCAGTACGGCCAGGATCTGAACCTGAGCTCGATGGTCATGTTCGGCGGCGTCAACGCCAACCCGCAGCGCGACCGTCTGCGCAAGCGTCTGGACATTCTGGTGGCGACACCGGGCCGCCTGCTCGACCATGTCGGTCAGGGCTCACTGGATCTCGGCGGCGTGGAAATTCTGGTGCTCGATGAAGCCGATCGCATGCTCGACATGGGCTTCATCCGCGACATCAAGCGCATCCTCGCCCTACTGCCGAAGCAGCGCCAGAACCTGCTGTTCTCGGCCACCTTCGCGCCGGAAATCCGCAGCTTTGCCAGCTCGCTGCTGAGCAACCCGGAGCGCATCGAAGTCGCGCCGCAGACCACCACCGCCGAGCGCGTGACGCAGAAGATCTATCCCGTGGATCGCGATGCCAAGAAAGCGCTGCTGGAAAAACTCATTCTCGATGGCCAGTGGTCGCAGGTACTGGTCTTCACCCGCACCAAGCACGGCGCCAACCGCCTCGCCGAAGGCCTCGACAAGGACGGCATCCCGGCCATGGCGATTCATGGCAACAAGAGTCAGGGCGCGCGTGAAAAGGCACTCGGCGAGTTCAAGGCCAATCGTCTGCGCGTACTGGTCGCGACCGACATCGCCGCCCGTGGCATCGATATTGATGCGCTGCCGCATGTGGTGAATTACGAGCTGCCGAATGTGCCGGAAGACTATGTGCATCGCATCGGCCGTACCGGTCGTGCCGGTGCCGGCGGCGAGGCGGTATCGCTGGTGTGCGTGGATGAGCACAAGCTGCTGGCGGATATCGAACGCACCATCCGCCAGAAGATCGAGCGGGTGATCGTGCCCGGCTTCGAGCCGGACCCGAATGCCAAGCCGGAGCCGCTGCGCAAGCCGCAGCAAGCGCGTCCGCCGCGTCGCGACTCAGCACCGCGTGGCGCTGCCGGTGGCAAGCCGGCGGGCGCCAAACCGGCCGGCGCAGGCCGTCCAGGTGGTCAGCGCCCGAACGGGCCACGCCCGGCGGGTGGCAACAGCAGTGGCAATACCGGCGGCGGCAATCGCCGTCCGCCACGCGCCGGTCTCTAAGTCAGACTGGGCGCGCCTGAATCAGCACTGCTGATTCAGGCCTTGTTCCACCACGGATAAAACGCCGGCATGGCACTGGCCTTGCCGGTGTAAGCCGGGTCGCGCTTTTCCAGGAATGAGCTGACGCCTTCCTTGCCATCTTCCAGACTGGTGTAGAACATCGCCAGCGTATCGATGCGATGCGCTTCGATCGGATGCGGCTGCGCAGAGTTGCGATAGAGCATCTGCCGCGCGAAGGCGACAGCCACCGGCGACTTGTTGACGCTGAAGCGGCGCGCCAGCTCATAGGCGGCCGGCAGCAACTCGTCCGGCGCATGTACCGAGCGCACCAACTTGCCCGCCAGTGCTTGTTCGGCGGTCAGGATGTCGCCGGTGTAGACCCACTCCAGCGCCTGCTGGATGCCGACGATGCGCGGCAGAAACCAGCTGGAGCAGGCTTCCGGCACCACGCCGATCTTGCCGAAAACAAATCCGATGCGCGCCTTCTCCGAAGCCAGGCGGATGTCCATTGCCAGCGTCATGGTGGCACCGATGCCCACGGCAGCACCGTTGATGGCACCGATCACCGGCTTCTTGCACTCGTAGATGGCCAGCGTGACGCGGCCACCGGTGTCGCGCACGCCGCGATGAATCGCCGGATCATCGAGGCGGTCGTGCATATCGGCCACGGTCGGTTGCTGGCTCTCGTCGAGACCGAAGACATTGCCCGGCACCGACAAGTCCATGCCGGCGCAGAAGGCACGGCCATTGCCGGTAACCACGATCACCGCCACATCATCATCCTCGCTGGCACGGCGAAAAGCGTGCTCCAGCTCGTCAGCCATCTCCACCGTGAAGGCATTGAGCTGTTCGGGACGATTCAGCGTGAGCGTGAGAATGCGCTCTTCGACACGGTAATCGAGGGTGTTGTAAGACATGGCTGGCTCCGAGGCTGGCAGTTAAAAAATGAAACCTCGGTTGTACGCGAGCTTGCGAGCAGGTACAAGCAGGCAAAGAACCTGCAGAGAGCAATGTCATGAGCACCATCCACACCGTCACCGCCAGCATCGCCGGCACGCCCTATCAGGTCAGTCTCAGCGATGGCGGGCATCACTGGCTGGCCGACGAACCTACCGAGGTCGGCGGTGGCGACAGCGCACCCGCGCCGATGGAGCTGCTGCTGTCGTCGCTGGGGGCGTGCACCGCGATCACGCTGATCATGTATGCGCAGCGCAAGCAGTGGCCACTGACCGGCCTGCAGGTGCATCTGGACATGGTAGTGGCGGGCGATGGCACTGACATCACGCGCATCATCACACTGGAGGGAGGTCTCGATGCTGATGCGCGCGATCGATTGCTGCATATTGCCAAGGCCTGCCCGGTGCACAAGCTGCTGAGCAACCCGATCCGGGTTGTCAGCGGTCTGGCGAAACCGGGCGAGCTGGCGCTTTAGAGGATGTACTGGCCGATCTTCCAGAAGATCGCGCCAAT
>CALEYY010000205.1 GCA_937928295.1 uncultured Moraxellaceae bacterium | reverse complement strand
TTTATGGAAACATTCATATCGGGAATCTTCGTGCAGCGCTGACCGCCGATTTCGAAGCGGGTGGCAGGCTTGATCGCATGCCGCCGGTCATCAAATACAAGGTATTGCGCGGGTATCAGACCCATGATCTCCACCATGTCCTCACCGGCTACACCACCCACCCGTTCCATGAACTGGCGCTGCAGGCGTTCAGCCTCGCCCAGATGGACTATCCCTATTCGGCGATGACCCTTTCGGTCATCATCAGCCACGCCACGCTGGTCGATCCCTGGCTGATCCAGCCGGCGATGGATGCCATCATGGCGATGCCCGGGCGCAAGTACCCCGAGTACGAGATGGCGCTCACCAAGGACTTGCGGGTGTGCAACTTCAAAGACCCTAACCGTTGGGTCCGCGGCATTGCAGACTTGATCATCATTGACGACGAGAACCTGACAGCGCGTGTGTTCGATTACAAGTCGGGCTCTGACAAGTACCCCGACATCTCGCAGTTGGAACTCATGGCGATAATGATCTTCAAGCACTTCCCGCACATCCGCAAGGTAACAGGTGGTTTGCTGTTTGTGCTGAAGAACACGGTGCGCAAGTGCGTCGTGGAGTTGGAGAATGCGGAGCCGCTGTGGTGGAAGTATCGTGAGGAAGTGGCGCGCATTCTGGCCAGCTACGGCCCTTGCGGCATGGCCAGCGGCCATGTCTTCAACCTCGGCCACGGCATCGACCAGCATGTGGATCCGGCCCATGCCGGTGCCTTCATCGAGGCCGTGGTCGAGCTATCGGCGGCGTATCACACCCCGGTGTAAGTTCCGTTACACTCGGTGGCATAACGACAAGAATCGGGATGCCCCTGTCATGAATTTCTTTTCCAGTGCGCGCGAGTTCGGCCGGCTGCGTGAGCTCATCTCCATCCTGCTCAAGTATGGTTTTGACGATATCGTGCGCTGGCTGCATCTGGAGAATCGCGCCGGCCTGCTCAAGCGCTGGCTGCGTCAGGATTTACCGCCGGATATCCGTCGCCTGCCCAGCGAGGCGCGGGCACGACTGGCGCTGGAGGCGATGGGCCCGACCTTCGTGAAGCTCGGCCAGATCCTGGCCACGCGCGTTGACCTGCTGCCCGCTGAATGGATTACCGAGCTGGAGAAGCTGCAGGATCAGGCCGCTGCCGTGCCGTTCGCCCAGCTCAAGCCGCAGCTGGAGCGCAGTCTCGGTGCCAAGGTCGGCGCCTGCTTTCGCGAAATCGACGAGACGCCGGTCGGCACTGCTTCGATGGCGCAGGTCTATCGCGCAGTGACACCGATTGGCCAGGAAGTGGTACTGAAGATTCGTCGCCCCGGCGTCGAGGAAAAAATTCAGGCCGACCTGCGCTTGTTGCGCAAACTTGCCGAGATTGCCGAGGCGCAGTCACCGGAGCTGCGCCGTTATCAGCCCATCGAGATCGTGCAGGAGTTCGAGGCATCGCTGCTGCGCGAGCTCGACTTCACGGTGGAGGCGCGCAGCGCCGATCGCATGCGCGAGAACCTGCGTCATCTGGACTGGCTGGTGGTGCCGCGCATCTACTGGGAATGGACCTGCGCCGATCTCAATGTGCAGGAATTCATCCGGGGCATCCCCGCGAAAAATGTCGAGCTGATTGATCGCGCCGGGCTGAATCGCAAGCTGATCGCTCGCCGGGGCGCGCAGGCGGTGTGGAAAATGATGCTGGAGGATGGCCTGTTCCATGCCGACCCGCATCCCGGAAATTTCCTGATTTTGCCCGGCAGCCGCATTGCCATGCTCGACTTCGGCATGGTTGGCAAGCTCACCGCGACGCGCCGTGATCAGCTCATCCGCATGATTCGCGGCGTGGCGCTGCAAGAGCCGGATACGGTGACGCAGGTGCTGGTGGAGTGGTCGGCCGGACGCTATGTGAATCGCGAAGGTTTGCTCTCGGAGGTGACCAATCTGATCGAGCAGTTCGATGGCGTGCCCATGGCCGAGCTCGATATCACGGCGCTGCTCAATGCCATCGCGGCGGTCTTGCGCAACTACAGCCTGCGCCTGCCCAGCGAGCTGACGCTGCTGGCCAAGGCTTGTGTGACGCTGGAAGGGTTTGGTCGCTTGATTGACCCGAATTTCCAGCTCATGGACGAGGCTATGCCGTTGCTCAAGCGCACGCTGGCGAACCGCTACAGCCCGAAAGTGTTGGCGCGGGCGGTGCGCTCGCGCGCGCTGGATGCCGTCGAGCGCTTGTATCACCCTGGCACGCCGGGGCTGAACGGCCACGGCGGCAGCTACTCAGGCCCGCCGCCGATGCAGATCGAGGAGTTGTCGAAGCTGGTCAATCGCCTGGAACGCGCCAGCCATCGGCAGGCGCGGGCGGTTCTACTGGCCGGGCTGTTTCTGGTCAGCGGCATGATGCTGCAACTGGAGAACGGGCCGCATCTGCTGGGGCTGCATGTGCTCGGCTTGCTCAGCCTGATCGGTTGCACCGGCTATTGGATCTGGATGCTGACGCAGCTTTGGTGGACGGAGCGCGGGCATCGCGATTGATGCCTGCGCCTGGTCTTTGCCGCTGAGGCTGTAATGTCTGCTCAGCCGTGCCAGCTGCGCACAGAGGGTTCCGGGAAAGTCATCGTGAACTGCGGAATTTTCACCGCTGCCAGGCAGCGTCCACGCGCCAGGTCAGGAAACAGTTCCGGATCAAAATGCCAGTCCAGCACTTTTGCGGCGCGGCATTTTCCCTGTGCGCTTGGGGCAAGCGTGAACACCTTGCCTTCCCAGGCTTGCGCCAGTGTGCGCCACGCCGCCGGCAGCCAGTGCGCCGGCAGTGGCAGGGTGGGGCCGCCGCTGCTCAGCGTCATCTCGGCAATGCGGCGACCGTCATCGGCGGTGAGCACGGCGCGATCAATGCCGTCGTCACTCAGTGACATGGTGAAATCACAGCGATCCTTGGGGATGCCCCAGTTGCGGCGGCCGTTGAGCACGGAGGCCTGCGATGACACATAGATGCGCGAGATGCTGGGCTGGCGTTCACCGTCGCCAAAGTCAAAGCTGCCGGGAATGAACAGCAGTTCCTGGTACGGGCCGACGGGGCTGCTCTGATAGTCGACCAGCATTGCCAGCGACAGCGGGCTGCGCCGGCTCTTGCGCAAGCCGGTGGGCGTGAACGGGCAGTTAGCGAGCACATCTTCCGGCATCTTCATCAGGAAGGCATAGCCCTGACCGCTGAGTTGCCAGGGGGCTGGGGCGAGTTCGAGGGCCGGGTTGGCGAGAAGTGAGGACGTCATGACGGGGCAGTTCCTGCGAGCAAGCGGGCCGATACAGTTCGGCGGGCCGCAGGAGCTTGCCAATTCGTGACTGACTGGTCAAGCCTCAGTTGCCGAGACTTTCCCAGCGCTCAAGCAGATGCAGCAGGCGCTCGTCGATCTCACTCAGGCGCTGGCTCAGCGTGGCGGCACGGGCGCTGTCGCTCACATACAACGAGCCGTCGGCGAGGGCGGCATTGGCCACCAGCTGCTCGGCTTCCAGTGCGGCGATTTCCGTGGGGATGCTGTCCAGCTCGCGCTGCTCCTTGTAGCTGAGCTTGCGCTTGGCTGGTGCGGGAGCTATTGGGCTCGCCGCGACCACAGCCGCCGGCTTGCCGGGCAGCGACACGGCGGTCTGCGTTGGACGCTGGCGCAGCCAGTCGTCGTAGCCGCCAACATACTCATTGATCTGGCCATCGCCCTCGAAGACCCAGGTGCTGCTCACCACCTCGTTGAGGAAGGCGCGGTCATGGCTGATCACCAGCAGCGTGCCCTGATAGCTCACCAGCAGCTCTTCGAGCAGCTCCAGCGTTTCCACATCGAGGTCGTTGGTGGGCTCGTCGAGGATGAGCAGGTTGGTCGGGCGCGTGAACAGCTTGGCCAGCAGCAGGCGATTGCGTTCGCCGCCGGACAGCGCCTTCACCGGCGTGCGGGCGCGCTGCGGCGAGAACAGGAAATCCTGCAGGTACGACAGCGCGTGTTTGCGCTGGCCGTTGATCTCGATGAAGTCCGAACCTTCCACCACATTGTCGATGACGCTGCGCTCGGGGTCGAGCTGGGCGCGCAGCTGGTCGAAGTAGGCGACCTGGAGCAGAGTGCCGTGGCGCACGCTGCCGGCATCGGGTTCGATCCTCTGCAGCAGCAGGTTGATGAGCGTGGTCTTGCCGACGCCGTTGTCGCCGATCAGGCCGATCTTGTCGCCGCGCATGACCACGGTATCGAAGTTCTTCACCAGCGTCAGGCCGCCGAGGGTCTTGCACAGGCCGGTGGCTTCCATGACCAGCTTGCCGGAGCGTTCGGCATCGCTGATGTTGAGGTTGGCTTTGCCGACCCGCTCACGACGCGCGGCACGGTCACGGCGCAGTTGTTCCAGCGCACGCACGCGGCCTTCGTTGCGAACACGGCGAGCCTTGATGCCCTGACGAATCCAGACTTCTTCCTGCGCCAGCTTCTTGTCGAAAACGGCGCTCTGATGCTCTTCGGCGATCAGCTGCGCAGCCTTGGTTTCCAGGTACAGCGCGTAGTTGCCGGGGAAGCTGCGCAGCGTGCCGCGATCCAGTTCAACGATGCGCGTGGCCACCGCAGCGAGAAAGCTGCGGTCATGGGTGATGAACAACAGCGTGCCGTTCCAGCCCAGCAGGAACTGCTCGATCCAGGTGATGGAGCGGATGTCGAGGTGGTTGGTGGGCTCGTCGAGCAGCAGGATATCCGGCTCGGTGATCAGCGCACGGGCCAGCAGCACACGACGCTTGCGGCCGCCGGACAGGCTGGCGAAATCCGTATACGGGTCCAGCTCCAGGCGTGTGGTGATTTTCGCGACCTTGGTCTGGATTTCCCAGTCTTCGAGCTGGCCGACCATGTCGGGGTGTTCCTGCAGACCACCGGCAACGATGTCTTCCACGGTGCCGGTCCAGTCGCGTGGCACTTCCTGCATCATGGTGGCGATGCGCAGGCCCTGCTGGCGCACCAGCTCGCCGCCATCGGGCAGAATCTCGCCGGCGATGACCTTGAACAGGGTCGACTTGCCTTCGCCATTGCGGCCGATGACGCAGACGCGCTCGCCACGGTCGAGGCTGAACGCGGCCTTGTTGAGCAAGTGCGGGCCACCGAAGGCCACGGAAACATCACGCAGGGAAAGCAAAGCCATGGATTACGCCGAAGTGCTGCAAAAGAGAGGCGCGCATTCTAGCAAACCTCGGCTGCTCATAAGCCGTACAATTACGCCTATTGGCAAGACTAAGGCGAAATGCAGTGATGGATGCGCGAATTACGGATTTGGAAGTGAAACTGGCCTTCCAGGACGACCTGCTGGAGGCGCTGAACCAGACGGTGGCGCAGCAACAGCAGCAGATCGATTTGTTGCAGGCAGAAGTGCGCCTGATTTATCAGCAGATGAAGACGCTGCAGCCGTCACAGCTGGCGGCCGAGGCGGATGAGCCGCCACCGCCCCACTACTGATTTTTTGCTTCTGGTGGCGATTACTTCTTGCTGACCCAGGCCCAGAGCATCTGGCACTGGATCGGCTCTTCGCCGGACTCGTCGGTGACGGTGACCGGTACCATCAGCTCGCCTTTGGGGCTGGCATGGATCATCGCCACCTGTTCGGCGGTGAGCGAGGCCACCGCGCGCATGTCGCCGACGGTGCGGCGCTTGTAGTCCACATGCAGGCTCTTGATCAGCGGCAGCTTCTCATCGCTCAGGTTCACGCCAATGACAAAGCCGGTGGCGGTTTCAGCGAGCAGCGCCATGGCTGCTGCGTGCACGCCTTTGATGTGATTCTGCACCGGGCGACGATTGCGGATGGATACCACCACGCGCGTGGGCGTGACCGGCACGCCCGCCAGGCGCAGCAGGATCAACGGGTGCAACAGGCCCCATTGCCACGGGCTATACGGGCACGACGGGCACAACAGGTGTCACAGGTTTCACGGGTCCGATCGCAACAGGCTACACAGGAGTCACGGGCACAACAGGTGTGACGGGCGCAACAGGCACAACAGGCCTGACAGGTTCAACGGGTCCCACAGGTGCAGTGGGAACGGGTCCGACGGGCACCACAGGTGCTACGGGACGAACGGGTGCCACGGGTCCAACGGGAGCGGTAGGAACGGGTCCGACGGGCCCCACAGGAACAACAGGCCCCATTGCCACAGGCCCAACAGGCACCACGGGCACAACAGGAACAACGGGCACAACGGGTGCGACTGGTCCCATTGCAACGGGCCCTACGGGCCCTATGGGATTCACAAGATC